>NZ_CAXBDC010000031.1:0-42906 GCF_963974195.1 uncultured Nisaea sp. | reverse complement strand
TGCTTGTTCAGCAGCTTCCGGGCGGAGGTTGCGTCGGACACGTCGGAGCCGAAAGGCGTCACGCCCGCCGCGCCGACAAGACCGAAGACGCCCTTGTATTCGGCATGGACGGAGGCGTTGACCGCATTGGCCAGCGCCCGGATCGCCTCGCTCATCTGCATCGGCACGAAACTCTCGTTCCGGTCGATCTCCATCACCTCTTTATCCGTGAGGTAGAAGCCCGCCTTCTTCCACTTGTCGAGAGGCACCTGGACCTTGGAGATGGTGATGTCGTCCGGCTGCGGGGCGGTGTTCGACGGGGTGACGTCGCTTGCCGTAATCGCGCTCGGCAGCGGCACGTCCACGGTGTCGCCCTTGCGGGCGGCGTCGTTCGAATAATCCGCGTTCACCAGCCGGGGCATGATCGCTTGCTCGCGCAGGGCCAGGAGGCCGCGGGCCAGGATTTTCGGCATGATTTCGGTCATGGCATTTGCCATCTGGAAGGCTCCTCGATGTGTGAAAAGGCGTGTTCGTGCCGTGCTGCCCGGCCCGCGCGCAGCACAAAGCGCCGCCAGCCATCCCGGCCGCCGGTTGTGTAGTCAGGGAAACTTAGTGGAAGGGGGTCAGTCTAATTTATGTCCAGCGACGATTTCGTCCTGGCCTGAACCACGACATATCTGCTGGCTCCAATTCGATATTCGGAGCTGAGTTGATAGGTGGTAAGGTATATTCTTGGGCTGTTTTTCCTAAGCAAAGATCTTTCAGGTTTTTGTTGAACAATTGCACGTCTCCAAAATAATTTGGATAGGTGACCCGTAGATCTTCAATTCTATTGGCTCCAATGATTACGGTATTGTCTTGGTTGTTTGAGTCTAGGTTTTGTTTTTCTTCATCTGAATTGTATTCGTCTATCCATTTTTTGGGTTCTGTGTATTCTGATATATCGACTTGTTGAGTTTCTTTGTTGAAAGCAATTTTGAAATATTCCGGTTTAGTTTTGTTGGTGTAGACTCTATCTGTCCAATGTATCGCGAATCTAATCCCGTCTAAAATATTCACGGCGTCCAATTTTCGTTCTAAATACTCAATTTCTTGTACTCGTTCGGTGTGTTCCGGAAGGTCGTTTCTCTCCGGTGAATTCTCCGCCAGAGCAAACTCAGCGGACATAAGATCGAACAATCGAAGCCAGTCGGCATCACCCTGTGATGCTTTCATGTCCTCGCCGCGAACAAGTCCTATGGTCTCAACGGCAGTTGCCCATGTGTGTTGGAGGCGTGTTCTGATTTGAATTTCGATTCGCCGACCATCGAATTCGGATTGTCGAGCGTTTCCTTTGAACTTGTAAACCATATGATGGCTTCGGTAGCCATCACCCTTGGGTAAGGCGATATAGTCGGTTTCCCGGGATAGATCGTGTTTCGATTTTTGCCTCATTTCCTCGATAAAAGTTTTGGTGTCTTCCATCGAGGGCAAAATGATCCGGCATCCGCCAAGATCTTGAATCTGATTTAATTTTGCGGATATCCGCCTCAGTTTTTTGCGAATTGAGATCATTCGCTTTAAGCGAGCGGCAGTTACTCCGCGGAGATTGAGCGAGCGCATTCTAGAAAGCATCTCTTGTCGGATGCTTTTCATGGGCAGGGCGTGAGAGTCTCTCCAACTATGAGCGATGCGAAATATTTCGATTGCTTGATCTTTGGTGCTCTCATCCCAATGCATATCGCCTTGTAAGGCCTTCCCGGCTCTCAGGACTTGTTTCATGCTGTATTCAAGGTGCGGGAATTGCGCCATTTCATTTTCAATCAGCTCTTCATGCAACCTTGGAGAGTATAGCGCTGATTTCATGATCTTTCGCTCTAAATCTATTGAAGCTGGGCCTAGTGGGAGACCCGTATCCGGCCGCTGGCGATGGCGGCGATGTTGCGGTCGAGCGCGTTCTGGTCGCTCAGCGCGATGACGCTCTCATTGCCGCCCGCCTGGCCGAGGCTGGGGGCACCGCTGCCGCCGCGTGCGGGCGGCTCGAAGGCCCGGCCATAGACCGGGCTTGCCTGCAGTTCGCGCACCAGATCGCGCGGGGTGAGCGGGGTGCCGTCTTCCGGGTTTTCCGCCGGGGCATCGCCTTCGCCCCGGATCGTCACCGAGATCCCGGCCTCGCTCTCGGTCAGGATCAGCCGGGGCACGATGACCGGCAGAAGCAGCTCGGCGATCCCGTGCTCGGCATGGATCGCGGCGCGAGCCTCGGCAGCGATCAGCGCGGCTTCCAGTTTCACCTGGGTCAGGGACACCTCTCCGGTGCTTTGCGCGTCCAGTTCGGCTTTCAGTTCCCGCCGCGCGGCGCGTTCCTTTTCCAGCGCGGATTTCAGGCCGGAGACGTCTTCCACGCCGTCGGCGTCGAGGCGATACCGGCCCTCGTCTGTTGCGACATAGAAGGCGCGCACCGCTTCCGGGACGGCGTCGAGAGAGTCTGTTTCGGCGGGCAACGGCATGATGAGCTCCAGTAATAAAAGATGCTGAAACGAAAAACGCCCCGCTGGGCGGGGCGCTTTGGAAAAGTCCGGGTAGGAGAAACGTCAATCGAACAGGGCGTCGATTTCGTCCTGCGAGATGGCCTGGCCTTCCGCCATTGGCCCGCTCAGGGTCAGATCCTCGTCCTTGCGGGTGATGTCCTGCGGCAGAGGCATGGTCTGGAATTCGCGGATATCCCAGGTCGCCATCATCGCATCGACCCGTTCCTCGATATAATTGAGAACCTTGATCACCTTGTTGATGCGCTGGCCGGTCAGATCCTGGAAGTTACAGGCCTCGTATATTCCCGTGATCAGATCCGCGATGTCGCCGAGGCGCGAATTCGCATATTCGTCCTGCGTGACCGTCAGGAGGTCGGCAACGACTTCCTCGATTTTCTCGGCGGTGGTCATGATCCCGTCGGTCGCGGTCTCGGTCTGGCGCACGATCTCGCTGAGTTCTTCCGTCGCCGACTCGAACTTGTCGTCGTTCGAGAGCGGATGGCGCAGGGCGGCAATCTCGACCTTGGTGGCCTGGATACGGCCGGCGATCTCGGAAATCTCTGTCCGGATCTCCTCGATCTTCTGATCCTGCTTGCCGACAACCGCTGCAGTATCCGCATCTTTATCTGCTGCTACCGGTGTTGGCTGCTTCCCGTCGATCTTGCGTTCCAGAGAACGGATCGCCTCCATCACTTCGGACAGATCGACCTCGGCGGCGGTGACGACACTCTCGGCGACCAGAGCATTTCTGCTGCCGGTATTGTGCTTGGTGCCCGCACCATTTTTCGCAACCGCGCCAGTCTTCGCACCCGCATTGGGGGCGCGGCGCGTTTCGATGCTGTACGGCGTTTTCATATACCTAGGCAAAGCGCTACTCCTCTAACTCGCCCAAGTTCTACCCGATTGAGGTTATCAATCGGTAAAGATGGTTTTGTTGCATCCTGTGCCACTGCAATCATTGGGTTGCAACAGCTTCGATCTTCAGCCGGCCGAAAGATCCTGCGGGTCCTGCCGGTGCAGGGCGACACGTCCGGCCTCGCTTCTTGGAACGCCGAGCCAGTCCGCCATGAAGCCGAAGGCGGTGCTCAGCCCGTCCTCGACGGCATGGATCAGGCCGAGCAGGGATGTGTTGTTCTCCGCCGCGTCTATGGCCCGTGCCGTCGCCGTTGTCGATCCCGCGCCGCCGCGCCGGGTCATCAGATCGAGACCCATGACCGCCATGCGGTCTTCCAGATCGATCAGATCCTGCCGGCCGGCGGCGATGGCGGCACCGCTATGCTCGACAAAACGCAGATCGGCGCTTTCGCCCTCGCCGGTCACGATCCGGTTCGGGCCGAGCGCCAGGCCGTCCTCGGGCAGGGTCAGGTTGCGGCCGAACAGGATCGGCACCCGGGCGACATGCAGGATGTGGCGCTGATCGCTTGCCGATTGCCAGTGCGCCAGATTGAGCCAGGCCAGATCCATCAGCGGCGGACGGGCGGTCATGAAACCGGCCCTGTTGGCATAGATGGTGACGAGCGGAATGCAGTCGAGGCTGCTGTCCCCGGCATCGTCGCGCAGCCAGGGGCCAAGGCCGTCACCGCCGCGCCGCCAGATTTCGAAGCGGCCGGGATAGAGCACCCGGATCTGGCGTTCCGCCCTGTCGTCCCAGGTTCCGGATGTCCGGTTGACGGTCTCCCGGATGCGGACCCGCGTCAGGGCGCTGCCGATGCCGCTTTCCTGGCCGCGCCAGCCGATCAGGTCCGCCGCCTGGATATGCACAAGATAGGGCCGGGCGGTATCCTTTCCGCTCTCCCCGGCCCGGGGATGGTCCACCAGGATATGCGTGAGACCGTCCGTCAGCGCGGCCTGCATCACATCGCGGGCGAATACCGTGAGATTGCGGCCGCCGAGATCGACATTGTCCGCCAGTGCCGCCAGTGCGTCCGGCGGCGTGCCGGTCAGGCTGGCGGGCCGGTGGAACGGCTTTCCAAGCAGGGTCTGGATGGTGCGCTGAAGCCCGTTGAACAGCACGCTCCGGTTCAGCCGGATGGCGTAGGCTTCACGGCTTTCGCCGGGCTCCCGGGGCAACCATTTCTCCCCGCGCTGCCGCATGATGCGGGTGCCGCCGAGCAGGTCGTGGATCAGCTCCCAGTCGGTGGCCATGTCCTGATAGGCGGCATTCGGAGTTGCGACGTCGGAACTCATTTTTTAGCCTTTCTGCGGAAACTCATCCGTCATGCCTGAGCCAGAGTTCCCGGCAGCCGGCATAGTCTATCTGTTCCGGTATCAGCCCGCCGACGGGGCGGGTTTCCGCCGTGACGAGGGACCAGAGTGCTTCGGGAACCGGGCTGTGCGGCTGCTCAGAAGAGGCCAGCCGCCCCTGTTCGGTCAGCCATTTCAGGCCGTGAAAATGCACCCGGACCCGCTGTGTCCGGCTGTTGCTGTCTTCCGGTGCCGGAAAGCGGATCAGGAAGCGGTGCCTGTCGAACACCCGTTCGGCAAGGGCCGCCAGCCGCCGCCCCAGAACGGTGTTGCCTTCAAAGCCCAGGCTGCGCAGCTTCGCGGCCATCACCCCCAGGACCTGCTCGCCGCAACGGGGCGGAATATAGAGGGTCGCGGTGCCGGTAACGGCGCGCAGACCGGAGAGGACAGGGGCCGTTGCTTCCCGCAGGCACTGGAAAGTCACGGAGGCGGGCGAGATCACCGTCCGGATATCCTCACCGGCAGTATCGAGCAGGCCGAATTCTTCCTGAAAGCGGTTGATCGCCTCCAGCAGGGCATCGCTGGCCACGCCATCGATCCTGTCCGGCCAGTAGGGGTGCCCGAACAGATCCGTGATGTGGGCGAGCAGGGCCTGAACGAGAGCTATATCGTGCGGCTGCCCGGTGCCGGGGCCGACGCTTGTTTCGAGATACGCGATTACAGGCATCTCCCACCTCCCCCAGTGGTTGGCCCCAAAGGTCATATAGTCAGGCTCAGATCAGAAATTGCCCGGTCTGCGTCCGGTTCCGGCTCAGCAAGAGTTCGGTCAGAGCCCAGACCAGCGCATCCACCCGGTCAGGCGAGCCATTGCCGCCCGATGCTCCGGTGAAGCTGCACATCTGGTCTTCGAGAAGATCAAGGCGCCCGACATGTCGGACGCGGCCCTGCTCATAGAGGGCGGCAACCGGCTCGGCCCTTGTCTGCTTGCCGCGGCTGGCACGCACCAGCCGCAGCGGGACGGACGGGTCGACACTGCGCAGCACCTGCTCCACCATGTCTCCACCCTGGTTGACCTCGGCGACGATGCGGTCCGCGTCATGCCGGTGATAGGCGTCGATGGCGCGGACAGCCCAGTCGTTCGGGGCCAGCCGCCCGGAGAGATCCTCCAGTATGAAAGCGGTCTCGGCGGCGCGCCCGGCAACCAGGATGCCGGTCTCGTTCGAGGCGGCATGGTGGCTCGCCGCCGGGTCGATGGCGATGACGATGCGGTCCAGAGCAGGGCGTTCCCCCGGAGCGAGGCGGTCGGCTTCCAGCCGGTCCCGGCGCCACAAGGCGCCCGGCACATCGGTCAGGAATTCGCCGTCGAGTTCCTGCCGTCCGAGCCGGGTGCCGCCATAGGTATTCTCCATCGCGGCCAGGAAACCCGGCGCAAGATTGAGCCGGTTTTCCGTGCTTCGGCCCTGGATCAGCCGGGTGTCGTCGGCTTCCGCGATCCGCTTCAGCCAGTCCTTCGGACGCGGCGTCGTGGTGGCGATGCATTGCGGCCGGGGGCCGAGCCGAAGCGCCAGCATCAGATTGTGCCAGGCTTCGGGCTGCGGCCAGGCCGCGATTTCGTCGGCCCAGGCCATGTCGAACTGATGGCCGCGCACCTGGTCCGGATCGTCCGCCGACAAGAGGGTTGCGACACTGCCGGATTTCCAGGTCAGCCGGCGTTTCGATGGCTCGTAACGCGGCCGTTCCCAGGGCGGGGCGATGGCCAGAATGCCGCTCTCGCCCTCGACCATGACGTCGCGGACATCTCCGGCGGTGGCCCCCATGATCGCGGCGCGCTGGCAGCGGCCGCTTTCAAGGGCGGCCCTGATCCATTCGGCACCGGTCCGGGTTTTCCCGAAACCGCGCCCGGCCAGGATCAGCCAGACCCGCCAGTCGCCGTCCGGCGGCAATTGTTTCTCGCGCGCCCAGAACGGCCAGTCATACAGCAGCAGGGCGGCTTCGGCGTCACTGATCCCGCCCAGGAACCGGGTCCGCTCCATCGGAGTCATTGTCCGGAGCGAGGGCTTCGAGACGGGCGGCGAGCTTTTCCTTTGCTCCCTTGAGGTGGCGTTCCATGTCGTCTGATCCGGCATCCTTGCCCTCCCGGAAGGTTTCCGGGCGGTGTGCCCGCAGCAGGAACATCAGGAGCGAGTCGGAATATTTCCGGACCGTCCCGCAGATCCTGCCCTGATGAAAACGCGGTTGTTCCACGCCCTCGACGGCCCTGCTCCGGGCTTCGCCCTCGAGCAGGTCGACGGCGATATCGAGTGCTTCATCCCAGGCCTCGGCGAAGGTCTGATCCTGGCGTCTGATCTGATAGGCGTGACTGCGGTCCAGCCGCGCCTTGCGGGCGGCTTCGCTGACGTTTCCGGTTTCGGCGAGAGCTTTCAGAAATTGCCGCTTCTTGCGGGTCCGTGCTGCGGATTCGGCCATGCGTTTCACCCAAAGAAAAAGGCGCCTTGCGGGGTGTTCCCACAAAGCGCCGACGATAGGATAGTATTTAGCCGATTTTATAAACCCTGTAAAGCGGTTTTTTCCGATAGTTGTCATTTGTTTGTATGTTGATCTAGCGATGAATTATAAATATTATAGCTATATCAACATATTATAGTTTTCTTTAATCGGAAAAAACCGATTAATCAGGCCTGCGAAAAACGTGCGGCGGGGGTGTCTTCCGCAAGCGGTCGCGGATTGCGGCCAGGCCCCGATCCTCGATCCGCCGCAGGGTGACATGGCTGCGCCCGTCGATATCCTCCAGTTTTCGCCAGGCGACGCCGCAGGCCCGGGCCCAGACCACGATCCGTTCCTCCTGATCGCAGGCAAACATCCAGCCGAGGCTTTCATCGAGCCGGTCGATCGCTGCCGGACTTGGGGACGCCGGCCGTGTCCTGCCCGGCGACAATTCATGCGCAAAGCTGTTTTGCGCCACGTCCGGCCATCCCGTGAGGCGGGCTTTGGCATATGCCCGCGGTAGTCGATGCAAAGTGTCCGCTGCTTCTTTCAGGTAATGTTTGATCCATTTTGGATCCGGCACAATCTGCGTGCTCGTCATTGACTCCCTCCAGTCGGGACCGGTCCGCGCCGCATGATCAGAGCGTCGTTAAAGATGTGGGCGTGGCTTTTCTGCATTCAGAGCGTTAGGTTGCGGCGGGATCGGATTTTCCCGGTCAAAAAACATCTTTGCCACTGACGCTTAGGTTGTTCTAGGCGAAAGATTAATATTCGGCAATAGGAAAAAAACTCTTGATCATCCGATTATGGAAGTTTAGGTTCCGGTTATGAAGCTCGATATCCAGCGAAAGCGCATCCTGGAATTGGTGGCGCATCGTGATCCCCCAACGGATCTGAAGAAAGCCTCGCTGGCTTGTGGCAAGAATCACGCCTACCTGCACCAGTTCATCAATCGCGGGACGCCGCGAAAATTGCCGGAAGACGTGCGCTACGCCCTGGCCCGTCATCTTGGCGTCGACGAGGCGGTGCTGCGGCCGGAACAGGGGGTGGTTCCCCTGCCTTCTGCTGCCGGCAGGGACAGTCCTTCGGCGGCCATGCGGCCCTTTTCCGGTCTCGGCCCTGCCGCGGGCTCCATCGACCCGGCGAGAGTCACGGCGGTCCCCGAAGTCCGGATTTCCGCTTCGGCCGGCGGCGGCGCCAATCTCGAGCAGGAGCCGGGCGGCAATGACTGGTATTTCGATGCGGGCTGGCTGCGCTACGAGCTGCGGGCATCGGCCCGGGATCTGCGGGTAATTTCCATCGATGGCGATTCCATGGAGCCGGTGCTGTATTCCGGCGACAAGGTGATGATCGATCTCAGCCGGACGGCCCCGTCGCCTCCGGGGATCTTCGTGCTGCATGACGGGATCGGTCTGGTTGCCAAGCAGCTCGAATATATTCCGAACAGCGATCCGCCGCGCGTGCTGATCCGCTCGGAAAGCGCGCGCTACCGGGATTACGAGCGGACGATTGAGGAGGTGAATATCGTCGGCCGCGTGATATGGTTCGCCCGCCGGCTTTAGGGATTGTCTCTCGGGTTTTGCCCCTGGGCAAATGCCTGGCCCGAACTAATTCTTAACGGATCGAGACCATAATCGGCGCGCGAGCCGGAACGCGCGGAGACGAGAATTGAGTGAACTTCCGAAAACCATCTGCGGCCCCTGGCGCTATGTGCTGTTCTGCTTCGGCATTCTGTGCACGGCCGTGGGCATTGCCGGTATCGTGCTGCCGGGATTGCCTGGAACGCTGTTCCTGCTGATCGCGGTCTGGGCCTTTTCCCGCTCTTCCGAACGGTTTCACCTCTGGCTCTACAATCATCCGCGCTTCGGCAGCGGTGTGCGTGCCTGGCATGAGCACGGGGTGATCCCGCCGCGCGCCAAGATCGCCGCCGTGACGATGATCGGTTTTTCCTTCGCGCTGCTCTGGGGCTTTGTGCTGGAGGACTGGCGACTGGCGGCGGCGACAGGCGTCGTGCTGGCCCTGGTCGCCACCTGGATCGCGACCCGCCCCGGAGCGATCAAGCAGGAAGACCCCGCCTGATCGTCCGGTGGTCCGCGTGTCTGCGGATCAGTTCTTCTTCATGCCGTGGCCGGACTTCATGTCGTGCTTCATGGGTTTGCTGCCAGCGCCCGCGCCGACGGACTCGACCTTCACCTCGACAGTGACTGTGCCGGACTTCTCGAAACTGAGGGTCAGCGGGAATTTCTCGCCTTCCACCAGCGGTGCCTTCAGGCCGATCATCATGACGTGAAAGCTGCCGGGCTCCAGCATGGCCATGCCGCCCGCCGGAACCGGCACGGGGCCGCTCGGCCGCATCTTCATCACGCCGTTCTCATGGATATGGGTGTGCAGCTCGACCCGGTCGGCGACCTCGCCGGACACGCTCATCAGCCGGTCATCCGCGCCGCCATGGTTCACGAGCTTCATGAAGGCCGCGCCGTTCTTGGCCCGGCCGGGCGTGGCCCGGGCCCAGGGATGATCGACCAGAATGTCACCGGCCTTGAATTCATGGGAGCAGGCGATGCCGCCGAACAGCGGCAGGGTGACGATGACAAGCGCGAGAACCCGCGCGGCGTTTTTTGCAAAAGTGATCATTGCTCTGTCTTTCAGCTTTTTTGGGCAGTTCTTTTGGGTGCGGCTATACCGCTGTCTTCCTGGAATGTGAGCTGAAAGTCAGAGGGGAGGGGCCCGGGGATTGCGGAACCGGGTGAAGCCCTGGCTGTGTACCTGATATGTCAGGCTCCGGAGGCGAAGGGAGGCGGCGATCCGTCCGGCCGTCTCCGGTTCGGTAGCGGGCAGGACCGAGGCCCCGGCCACGCCGCAGAGATTGCAATGCCCGCAACTGGCGGCGCTTCCCGAAGGGCTGCCGTCATCCCAGCCGCCATCCGGCCCGTCAATGGCGCCGAGGCACAGTTTGGCAAGGTCGGCGGCGAGGCTGCCGGGAGGCGCCGAGGTCAGCGCGGCGGAGGCGCCGAGGGTGAAGCCGGCCTGGGTCAAAAGCGCCAGAACGCCGAAAACAGCCGCGATCATCCGGCGCCGGGCATGGCTGTGTCCCGCCGGATTTCGCAGTTCGGATGTTGTCAGCCTGGCGCGTTGCATGTCATCACCATAACAGGCGCCGCCGACACTGGTTAGGCGCCATACGTCGCATGCAGAAAAGGACGATGGCTTTATGGGCCGAGGACGGCAGGGAAGCAAGCGGGGGAAGTCAGCCCCCCGGGCGGCAAAACGGTCATCGCAGCGGCCGGCACAACGCAAGGGGTACGCCTCCAATGCGCCACTCCTTGACGTCGTTGTCGAGCGGCTTGGCGGGCGCGGCGACGGGCTGGCCAAGGCGGATATCACGGTCGGCTATGTCACCGAGACCCGACCGCTTTTCATTCCCTTCGCGCTGCCCGGCGAACGGGTCCGGGTGCGCCCGGTCTCCGATCGGGGCGAAGGCGTGGCCTGCGATCTGATCGAGCTGGTGGAGCCCGCGCCCGAGCGGGTGGATCCGGCCTGCGAGCATTTCATGATCTGCGGCGGCTGCGCCGTGCAGCATCTGGAAGCGGGCGCCTACCAGTCCTGGAAACGGGACCAGGTGGTACAGTATCTCGGCCGGGCCGGGCTGGGTGATGTCCCTGTCGCGGCGCTGCGGACCTGTGCGCCGGAAGCCCGGCGGCGGGCGGATTTCGTACTGCGCATGATCGGCCGGAAGCTGGTCGCGGGCTTTCATGAGCGCGGCAGTAACAGGATTGTCGAGATCACCGAATGCCCGGTGCTGCGTCCGGCGATCTTCGCCCTGATGCAGCCGCTGCGGCAGCTTTTCGACGGGATGCTGGAGCAAGGGCAGTCCATCGATTGCGTGGTGAACGAGCTGGATAACGGGCTCGACCTTTTGCTCCGCCTGCCGGACCACCCGGATCTCGATTTCCGGGAGCGGCTCGCCGCCTTCGCCGAGGAACAGGACCTGACCCGGCTTTCCTATCATGCCGAGGGTGACAGTTTGCCCGCGCCGGTGCCGCTGGCACAGCGCCGGACGCCGGTGATCACGTTCGGCCCGGTTACCGTGACACCGCCGCCGGGGGCGTTCCTGCAGGCGACGATGGATGGTGAAGCGACCATTCAGGAGCTGGTGCGTCAAGGCACGCAGGGTGCCCGCGCCGTGCTCGATCTCTATGCCGGATGCGGCACGCTCTGTCTGGCGCTGGATGGCTCGGCGGAACGGCTTGCGGTGGAAGGCGACGATGCCTTGCTGGCCGCGATCCGGGGCGGGGCCGATGCGGCCCGGCTCGGCGGCCGGGTGCGGACCGAACGGCGGGATCTGACCCAGCGCCCCTTCGCGGGCAAGGAGCTCGGCAAGTTCGATGCCGTGGTGCTCGACCCGCCGCGTGCCGGCGCGCGCGAGCAGGCGGCGGCTCTGGCGGACTCGAAAGTGCAGAGGATCGTTTATGTCTCCTGCAATCCGGCGACCTTCGCCCGGGATGCACGGACGCTGGTGGATGGCGGCTACGCGTGTCTCGAAGTCACCCCGATCGACCAGTTCCTCTGGACCCCGCATATCGAGCTGGTCGCCCATTTCGTCCGGCGTGACGGGTAGCCGGAATGCAGGATCCGGCCCGCATTCGCAAGCGCACCGTGACGGTCTCCGGACACGTCACCTCGGTGTCGATGGAAGAAGCGTTCTGGGATGCATTGAAGGCAATCGCCACCGCCCGCGATCTGTCGATCAACGGGCTGGTTTCCGAGGTGGACGCCACGCGCAGCGGCAATCTTTCGAGTGCGCTGCGCGTGTTCGTGCTGTCGGAACTGCAGAACCGGAAGCCGTTACTTGTCGAGTAGGCCTTTCAGCAGACCGCGCAGAGCCTTGCGCGGATCGACCTTCTCGACCGGCTCTGTCGGTGCGGCGTCCGGCGTTGTCGTGCTGTCGCTGCTGCCGCTCGAATCACTGCCCTTGTTGAATTGCCGCAGGATGCCGCGCTCGATCACCCGTTGCAGCACGTAGGCCTGCAGCTTGTTGGCGTCCAGGATCTGGCGCGGATTGTCGAGCGGGCCGGTGAGGCGCAGACCGATGGGCGGTGAGTTCGAATGCTCGCTGAGCCAGAACTGGGTGCGGACATCCATCTCCTGCGGCGGCAGGTTGACCACGGCGGTTCCCCGGCCCTCGGCGGCCTTGGATTTCAGCGAGATATCTTCCGATTGCAGCACGCCATTGGTGATCTTGTAGGTCGCCGTCAGGCTGTCAAAAGGCGTCGTGCCACCCTGCATGGCCCGCTGGGCGAGCACGAGAAAATCGACGGAACGGTCGAGCTGCTTCAACTGGTCGCTCACCGCCGGCAGATCGAAGCCTTCGACGGTGCCGTCGCTGACCTTGATCGAGCCATTGCCCTGCAGCCCGGAGACCAGGGCGTATTCACTGCGGCCCGCGGTCTTCAGGCTGGTTTCGTAATTCAGGGTGCCGGTGACCTGCGCCGCGCCGGAGGCGGACATCGCCGCCTGCCGCACATCGGCATTCTTGATCGACAGGGTCAGGCCGCCTTCCGGAGTAGCGCCATGCTTCAGGGACGCGGTGCCGTCGAGCGTGCCGCCGAACAATCCGGAGGACAGCTTCGATACCGTCAGCGCGCCATTGTCCAGGATCGCGGCGAGATCGAGCTTGTCGAGCTTGTAGGCGCCGTACAGAACCTGCTCCGCCTTCAGGGTGATATCCGCATCGGCGGCAAGCAGGCCCGAGGTGTCGATGGTCTCCCGCGACCAGGTCCGTGAGCTGCTTTTCACCGGAACGACCGGGGCTATGCCGCCGGCCGGCGCGGCACTGCCCTTGGGCAGCCAGGGATCGATGGCGATGGTGCCGGTTTCGGCGGCCAGCGTCAGTTTGGGGCGCGGGCCCGTCAGGGAGAGCGAGGCCGTGCCCGTCAGGGAAATCGGGCCAAGGCCGAGCCGCAGGCTGTTGATCTTCAGGTTGTCGGTGCTGCCTTCCAGGCGGCTGGCCAGAGTCGCCTGGCCAAGATCGCGCTTCGACGGCGTGTAGTCCGGGGACAGGCTGCGTATCAGGGCAACCACATCCGGATGCGTATACCGAGTGTCGAGTGCGAGCGCGGTTCTCTCGGGGCCGGGAGTGACGGTGCCCTTCAGGCCGAGCTGGCCGCCGCCGAGATCCATCGTTGCATCGAGGCTATAGGCGCCGTCCTGTGCCGACATCACGGTTGCCGCAAGCGCCAGGGAGCCGAGCTTTACGCCCTTTGGCAGGGCGCCGGGGGACAGGGTTGCCGCGAGGCTGTCCGCATTCGGGTGCTGCAGCTTGATCGCGAGATCGACATTGAGGGGCTGTGCCAGGGGATGCACGATGCCTTTGACCGTGGCGGTGGCTCCGGCGGTGCTGGCCGTTGCATCAATGGTCATGGCGGACAGATCGCCGAGGATGCTGCCGCTGAGCCTGCCGCCGCCAATCCGCTGCACTGTCTCGTCGGGCTCGATCCCGGCAAGGCGGGCGAGCCGGGCCAGAGACTTGGCGTCGATGTCGAATTCAAGTTTGGTGTTCGGGTCCGATACGGCCCCGGCGAGCGAGCCGCTCAGGGTAACCTTCGCGCCGCCGAAATCGGCGATGGCGAGCTTGTTGACGGACAATGCCCCGTTCTGGATGCGCGCTTCCAGCTGACCGCCGATGATCGGGGTCTTGTGCACCGTGATTTCCTCGAACCCGATCCGGACATTCGCATCGAAACTGTTCAGGGCGACGGCAACCTGCTCCATGGGAGAGGGGCCGGGCTGCGGGCTTCCGGCCGCTGCGGACTGGTCCGTGGCGGGCTTCTGGCCGCCCGTCTGGCCGTCTGGCGGCAGATAGGCATCCAGATTGATCTTGCCGAGATCCAGCGCCAGACCGAAGGCGGGCCGGTCGCGCAGCAGCAGGGTCAGGCCGCCCCGGATCCGGGTGGTGTCGAGATCCATGGTCCAGTTCGTGAGCTGGATCTGTTCCTGGTTGGCGGTGATGTCCGCGCCGAGACTTCCCTTGCGCAGCCGGTCGGCGGCGACGGAGTCGAGACCGGCACCGAGCCAGTCGAGCGTGCCGCGCAGATTGTCCGAAACGAAGTCGGCCCGGCCGGAGAATTGCGGGCCGCCATTCGCGCTTTCGAGGCTGCCGGAAAGGCTGATGTCGGAGCCGCCGGGCATCTGCGCGCTGAAGTTTTTCAGGACCGCGACGCCATCGGCGAGGGAGGCTTCGAGCCGGGGCTGACGGATCACCCCGCCGCGATAATCCACGGCGTCCGCGGTCAGGACCAGATCGGCGTCGATCCCGGCGGGAAGAGCAAAGCCCGCATCCGCCGAACTGGCCGGGGCCGGACTGCTGGCGGGCGCCGGGGCAGGGCCGGTTGCCTGTTTCTGCAGGGAGGCCAGAACCTCGTCAAGCTGGAAGCGATCCAGGGCCAGCGCCGCGTCAATGGCCACGCGGTCCGCAAGGGAGACGGTCACGGAACCTTTCCCGGAGAAGCCGCCCGCACTCATCGTCAGGTCGCTGAGCGCGGCCTGTTCCGGGGAGGCCTGCATTCTGGCCGCGAGCTTGAAGGGGCCGGCGAGGGCCGGCGGAAGCGCGTCCGTGCCTGCTCTGAGCGGGGCCAGCGCGGCACCGGCCGCGACAAGATCCTTGCCGGAGGCACCGATGCTGCCCATCAGCCGGGGCGTGTCGCCGAGCACGAGGGTGCCGCTATAGCTCAGCTCCGCTGCCTTGTCGCCGAGCGTGACGATGGTTTCCAGCGGGGTTGCCCGCCCGGCATCGATCTGGCCGGTCGCGGCCGAAAGCGTGAGCGGAACCCCCTTGTAGGTGAGATCGCCCGTCAGCTTGAACGGGCCGTTCAGGCTGCTGGCGCTGAGGGCGGCATTCAGGCCGGACAGGGTATGCGTGGTGCCCGTTCCGTGGTCGTAAAATGAAATGCGCCCGTTCGTGATCGTGGCGCCGTCGAGGCTGAAATCAATATCCCCGCCTTCGGCTGCCTTGGTGTCCCCGGCGCTGCCTGCCGCTTCCCCCGCCGGGCTTCCGGGAGCGTTGAATGTCCAGTTGTTCCGGCCGTCGGGAAACTGTTCCAGCGCGACAACGGGATCGTTCAGGGTCACGGAGGCGACCCTGATCTTGCCGCTGAGCAAGGGCGCCAGTGCCACATGGATCTGGAGCGCGTCGGCGGAAACGAAGGTGTTGGCGCTGCCGCCCTCGATGTTGGCGAGTTTCAGCTGTTCCACCGAAAGCCGGGGAGCCGGGAGTATCTGGAAGCTGATATCGCCGTCGATCTGAAGCCGGCGGCCGGTCTGTTCCTCGACGGTGCGGGTAATCTCGTCCTTGTAGCTGTTCCAGTCGATGAAGCTGGGCCCAACGAGGACGGCTGCGCCCAGCACGATGATCAGCGCCAGAACCGTAAGAACCAGTTTCTTCAAGAGGGGTCTCCAAATGGTGCCGTCCAATGTGGGGCGGCACTGGGTTGATTGAGAGTACGGCTGCAATATGCACGCAATCAGGTTCTCACTCTACATGGCGCGTTCTCCGGCACAAGTCACCTGCGCGCGACAGGGTGGCGGCCGGGCCTGGATGGGGTAAGCTGCGCCCGCTTTTAATAATTCCAGTAATAATTCCAGCGTTGGGGGACGCGTCCGTGATCGAATTCCTGCTGCCTGATTCCATACCGCTATGGGCTGGTATATCGCTGATCCTTTTCAGCTATGTGACGTCCGCGGTAACCGTTGCCTTCGGCCTTGGGGGCGGGGTCATGATGCTGGTCGCGCTCGGCTCCGTCCTGCCGCCGCTGGCGGTAATCCCGGTGCATGGCGTCGTGCAGTTCGGCTCGAATGCCGGGCGGGCCTATGTGATGCGCGCGCATACGGAGCGCAGGCTCTTCGGGTTCTTCGTGATCGGTGCGCTGATAGGCATCGCCATCGCGGCGCAGATCGTCGTCTCCGTGCCGCAGGCGGCCCTGCAGGCGTTGCTGGCACTGTTCATCCTGTACACGGTCTGGGGACCGAAACTCGGCAAGCACAAGGTTCCGGCGCCCGCCTTCATCGGGGTCGGCGCGGTGACCAGTTTCGCCACGATGTTCGTCGGCGCGACCGGCCCGCTGCTGGCCGCCTTCCTGCCGCCGGACCGGTACGGAAAGATGGTCACGGTGGCGACCCACAGCGCCTGCATGACGGTGCAGCACGGGGTGAAGGTGGTGGCGTTCGGCATTGTCGGCTTTGCCTTTCCGGAATGGCTGCCGCTGATCGCCGCCATGATCGCGACCGGGTTTCTTGGCACGGCAACGGGCAAGAAGGTGCTGGAATGGATGCCGGAACGGGTCTTTGCCATCGGCTTCAAGACCGTTCTGACACTGCTGGCGGCGCGGCTTCTCTGGGTCGGCGTCAGCAGCCTGCTGGCGTCCTGATCAGGCCGGTATCGGAAAATTTCTGAAGGGGTGAAAGCGATGTATGTCATCACCGTCGAGTTTCATATCCGGCCCGACATGGCGGCCGGGTTCAGAGTGGCGATGCTTGAGAATGCGGAGGCGTCGTTGCGCCTTGAGCCGGGGTGTCACCGGTTCGAGGTCTGTTTCGATCCGCAGGATCCGGCGCATTGCTTCCTGTACGAACTTTATGACGACGAGGCGGCCTTCAAGGCGCATCTGGCGAGCGACCATTTCAAGGCGTTCGACGGCCGGGTCGCGCCGATGATCGAGCAGAAGAACGTGACGGTCTGGGAGCGGGCCGGCGTCTGAGCCGTGATCCTTTGCCGGCGGGAACTATTCCGCCGGAACCGGTTCCGGGGCGATGCCCTCGACGGCGGCCGGAACATCCGGTGAGGCCTCTGCGTCAATGCCTTGCGCCATTGCTGTAGCGCCCGCTGCCGTAACGCCCGCTGGCAGGGTCAGGGGCATCGGGCGTACCACCGGGTGCATTTTGATCGAGCGGATCTTGAGGTCGTGGATCGCATCGCGCGGCACGTATTCCACGGCGATGCGGGCCAGTTGCCGGCGGAGCTGCGGCAGCCGGATCTGCCACACCGCGCTATCGACCAGACGCTGGATTTCGGTTTGGCAATGCAGGGAGATCGCTTTCGATTTCTCCCGGATCACCTGGGCGCTGGCCGGGCCCGGCGCCGTGAAGATGACGTCGATCACGCATTTCTGGTCGAACCCGCGATCGGTCTCGAAATAAACCTCGATCGGAGGCACCAGCCGTACCGGTTCAATGCGGATATAGCGGTTCGGGTCGTGGCTGATGATCGGCTCGAAATGCAGCACGCTCATCATTGCCGTGATCAGGCAGGTGCCGAACGTGATGAAGCCGAACAGATGCGCCCAGGGCATGTGATCGAGCGTGATGGGGATCATCGGATACGTCACCAGCCGGTGATAATAATCCGGGTCGACCCGCCAGTTGAAAATGTTGATATGCAGCAGGAACGAGAAATCGCCCCAGTCGTTCAGGGTCGGTCCGATACCGAGGATCGCGGCGTTGTAGAGGGCGACGACCAGGCCGACCAGGAAGATCATTCCGAGGGCGGAGACCAGCGCTATGCAAAGGTGCCATTTCATCCAGTACGCAGCGACCTCGACGCGATAGCGGTGCATGACACGCGCTTCACGTTCGGCTTGCTCGTCGAGGATGACATACTGTTGCATCAGCGGAAATCTTTTCCCTTTTAATGCACTTTTTGTATTCTATTTCTGATCTTAAACCAATTTTGATCAATTGACTTAAAATATATTAGAGAACTTATGATTGTCCAGAGGCGCGTTTATTATAAGCCGAAATTGCGATGAATATCCTTAAAATTTCGAATATTTTGTGGCGCCCATGCCCGGCCTGACGCATATGTCGTGGCTGGGGGAGATGCTTTATCATGGCGATCCCGTTCGTGTTGTTTCTGGGTGAGGGGCGAAAAATGTCCGGTGTCTTCAGCAGTCTGGCGGCTGGTCTTCCGTATCTGATCGCGCATTTCGCGGCGAGCCTGGGAATGCTCCTGATCGGAACCCTGATCTATATGCGGATCACGGCGCATGACGAGATGAAGCTGATCCGGGAAGGTAACGCCGCGGCCGCGCTGTCGCTTGCCGGTGCCGTGCTCGGTCTGGCCATCCCGCTTGCCTTTTGCCTCGCGGCCAGTGTCGGCCTTCTCGATATTCTGATCTGGGGCACGGTGACATTGCTGATCCAGATTCTGGTTTTCAGGCTGACCGACCTCATGGTGCGTAATCTTTCCAAACGCATCGAAGCAGGCGAAATCGGTGCGGCGACGCTTCTTGTCTCGATGAAGCTGTCGGTGGCGGCCCTGAATGCGGCGGCTGTTTCGGGCTAGCGGTCATGCGCTCTCTTCCTCCTGAAAAACTGGGAATACTCGGCGCCGTGGCGGCCTTTGTGCTGGCCGGGCTGTTCGAGTGGGGTGGCGATCTTCTGCAGCCGGCGCCGGAAGACCGCCCCGGCCGTCCCGCATATGAGGCCCCGCCGGTTCAGGATGCGGGCCGTACGCCGCGCCGTCCCTTGCCCGCGCCCAGCCGGAATGACATCCGGCTGCAGCTCGAGGAGCGCGAAAAGATCCAGAGCGGGGTTGGCACGGCATTTGTTGTCTCGCGGGATTACTGGCTGACCGCGCGGCATGTCGTCGAGGGCTGCGACCGGCTGGGGTTTGTCGTTGACCGGCGGCATGTGACGCCGATCAGGGATGCCGCGGTCTCGCATCCGGACGCGGATATCGCGCTGGTGCATGCCGATGCCGGGCGCTCTCCCGCACTCTCCCTCGGCCCGCTGCCGGATATCGGCGATGCCGGGTACCATTACGGATTTCCCGGTACGGGCAAGGGACGCGTTTCCTCCACGCTGCTCGGGCGGGGCGATCTGCGCTCGGCGTCATTGCGCGGTGTTGGTCGTCTTGTTCTGGTCTGGGCCGAGACCGGCCGCGAGGGCGTGGCGCCGGGCAGCCTTGGCGGCATCAGCGGCGGGCCGACACTCGATGCATCGGGGCGTCTGGTCGGCATCGCCATTGCGTCGAACACGCGGCGCGGGCGTGTCTCGACGGTCGCGCCGCGCACCATCCAGCAGATGCTGAGCGCCGAAAAAGTGCCGGTCGAAACCATGCAGCAGGCCGGCTGGACCGCCGCGCCGTCCTTTTCGGAACTGGAGCGGGCCGGGACCGTCCGGCAGCTCTATTGCAAGGTCAACGGCCAGGGGTGAGGCTGGGCTTTTGCTCCGCCGCAGCCTTGTTCAGGGCCAACCCTGTTCAGGGAACAAAGGCGCAGCGCATGTTGCCCCAAAGACGCCCGGACAATGTGATCGGCGCGTCGATTTCCTTCAGCAGCACCTTCTTGCCTCCGCCCATATCGCGGAGATAGGTCTGCAACTGGTGCGGCTCCCTGTTGCCTGCCGCCAGCAGGCCCGCCCGGTCGTCGAAAATCCGCCGGTTGCGGCAGTTCGCGGCGTTCCAGACCGGATCGTCCGGGCGCTGCGGCTGCGAGACCGCTGCGTTGTGGGTGCCGATATAGCCATTTCTGTCGGTCGCACAGAGCAGCCGGATGCGGTCGTCCCGCTCCTTGTGGCGTTCCTGGATCGGCGTCAGCAGCTCATCCGTCAGATCGACAAACTGGGTCGTGTATTGTGTCGGGTTTGTCTCCGGTATGATCGAATACTGGCTGTCGAACAGCGCGTCCTCGGATATCCGGCCCGACCGCAGGGCGCCCTGCAATGCATCCTCCGCCTCCTGCGCGGCGGTCACGCAAATGTCCCGGAAGACATCGTTTTCGCCCATCGCCTGCTCGATCATGGCGCCGATCATTTCGGCGGCCATGGCATCGATATTCTCGAAGGCGACATGCAGGCCAAGGGATGTCGCCGCAACCACGCGGGCCGGAAGGGCAACCCCGTTCGGGAGCGTGATGCTGCCGATACTCGCCGCTTCCGCATCTTCCTGCCCGTCGCACAGCAACAGCGCGCCGCGTGGCGAGAGGTCCGCGATAAAGCCCTGTGCGCTGAGGCCGCCGAAGGTGAGCATGCCGCCGATCACCGTCGGCACCCGGTCGCTGCCCCGCCGGTTGGCTTCCTCGCCCGCCCGGACCACGATGCCGAGCCTGCGTTTCATGTCGCTGACATTGAGGCTGACATTCTTGGCCAGGGTCTCGATCGCGCTGGCGGACCGGCTCGTGCGCTCCGCCTGTTCGGCCACTTTTGCAATGGAGGCCGCGACCTGCCCCGTCATCTCCGACGCCTCGTTCGAGGAACGGCCGATTTCGCTCGTGGCGGCCAGTTGCTCTTCGACGGCGGAGGCGACGCCGGATGAAATCCCGTTCACCTCGGCAATCTTCGCCGCGATCCCGGTGATGGCATCGACCGATGAGCGGGTTGCGGTCTGTACGCCGGCGGTATGCTGGCTGACATCCTGAATGGCGCTCTCGGTCTGTTGCGCCAGCGATTTCACCTCGGAGGCGACAACGGCAAAGCCCTTGCCGGCTTCTCCCGCGCGGGCGGCTTCGATCGTCGCGTTTAGGGCGAGCAGTTTCGTCTGCGCCGCGATCGAGTTGATCAGATCGACGACGGAGCTGATGTTCTTGGTGGCTTCCTCGAGGGCGGAAACCTGCTCGCGCGCGCCGTCGGCGCTGCTGGTTGCTTCGCTGGTCAGGCGGGCGGAGTCGGATACCTGCGTGGCGATCTCCTGGCTCGACGCGCTGAGCTCCTCGGTCGCGGCGGCAACCGAATTCACGTTTCCGGCCGTGATATCCGTCGCCCCGCGGACTTCATTCACCAGCGCCGCCATTTCGGTTGCGGCGGAGGCCAGGCCGTTCGTCAGCTCGGCAACCCGGCTGGCCTGCAGCATGACTTCCTCGACGGTCTGGTCGATCTCCCGCTCCAGAGTGTCGGCGAGATTGAGGATCTGCTGCTTCAGTTTATCCGCCTCGCCGGACGAGCTGTAGGAATCGAGGGCGAGGTCCATGTCGATGGCAATCGCCTTGGCCACGGCATTGCAGTACCGGGTGGCGGCGTCGGCGCGCTTGTGGTGCTTTGCGATCAGAGAGAACAGGCGCGGCTGGATGAAGGCGTAGGCGCCGATATACCAGCGCGGGCTGAGCCCGATGCGGGAATGGATTTCACCGATCTTTTGCGCGCGATCGAGGAAGTCCTGATTGAAGCCGTCAGTAAAGACGGATTGCCAGTGGCGGATCTGGGCTTTCTTCAGCGGCTCGATGCCGGGGCCATGCTCCAGGATGACGGCGGTCTCCGGGGTGGCGGAGATGTGCCGGTAAAACTGGTCGAGGATCTGCGGCAGACTGCGTTCCACCAGGGGCCAGATCTCTCTGAGAGCCGCGAGAGCCGGCTGATCGATCTCGGCAAATGCCAGTCGCGAGGTTTCCATTTGATCCGTCATTGCCGCTTCCCCCTCGTATTGTCCTTGCGCGCCGTTGTCCGGCCTTGCCTGCGCGTTTTCTGACTCAGCTCAGTCTGAAGTTGATTCCCCAAACACTACAATAATGTTCGGGATAATTTCCGGGAAAATAGGACGGAATTTTTATGTGGGTTTGCTGAATGTCCTGGCAGGCACCGCTCTTTCCCGCCGGGGTCTTGCAGGTGGCGTCCATGACGCCATGTCCATGACAGGCGTTGCAGTGGAGGAAGACATGCGGACGGGATTTTTTTCACGTAAGCGGGGCGGGGCGGCTGGCGCACTTGGCGGCATGGTGCTGCTCGGCCTGTCGGCTTGTTCCGCCGGTGCCGACATCCCCATGACGGAGCGATCCGGCGTTCACGATTTCCGGGTGACGCGGCTGGCGGGCGGGCTGGATCATCCCTGGGGGCTGGCTTTTCTGCCGGACGGCCGCATTCTCGTGACCGAGCGGGAAGGGGCGCTGCGGATCGTCGGGCCGGACGGGCTGGAGCCGGAGCCGGTGCGCGGCACGCCGGAGGTCTATGCTTCCGGTCAGGGTGGCCTGCTCGACGTGGTGCTGCATCCGGATTTTGCCGAAAACCGGCTGATCTATCTGTCCTTCGCCGGGCGGGGCGACGGTGGCGCCGGAACCGAAGTCGCGAGAGCGCGTCTGGCCGATGGCGCCCTGACGGGCCTCGACGTGATCTTCCGCCAGAAGCCGAAGGTCGGCGGCGGGCGGCATTTCGGCTCCCGTCTTGTCTTCGCGCCGGATGGCACGCTGTTCATCAGTATGGGAGACCGGGGCAGCCATATGAACGAGGCGCAGAACCTTGGCACGCATATCGGCACCATTGCCCGGATCAAGGATGACGGCTCCGTGCCGCCGGACAATCCGTTCGTTGGCCGGGAAGGCGCCTTGCCGGAGATCTATTCCTACGGGCACCGGAACGTGCAAGGCATGGCATTGCGGCCGGGCACCTCCACGATCTGGGCGCAGGAGCACGGGCCGCGCGGCGGTGACGAGGTGAATATCCTCCGCCCCGGCCGGAATTACGGCTGGCCCGCGATCACCTATGGCATCGATTACAGCGGCGCCATCATCTCGGACAAAACGGAAGCGCCCGGCATGGAGCAACCGGTGGTCTATTGGGTGCCGTCCATCGCGCCGAGCGGGATGGAATTCTATGACGGCGACAAATTCCCGAACTGGCGCGGCAACCTCTTCGTCGGCGCGCTGGCGCATATGCATCTGCGGCGGCTGGTGCTCGACGGCGACAGGGTGACGGAGCAGGAAGTGCTGCTGGATGATCTGGAAGAGCGCATTCGCGCGGTGAAGCAGGGACCGGACGGCTATCTCTATGTTCTGACGGATAGTTCCGGCGGCGATCTGCTGCGTCTGGAGCCGCTGTAATCTTGTTTGGTTGCTCCCTGGAAGATTCAGGTTGCACCTTCCCGCAATTGTCGGTGTAACCTTTCGCCTTCGGATCGATCCAGGGGAGGTAGAGATGGCGGCCCAGACCATAGGCGTGAAGGTCAGCGAAGACTTGCGGGCGCGGCTCAAAAGTGCCGCCGACAGGATCGGCCGCACGCCCCACTGGCTGGTAAAGCAGTCTCTCGTCGGCGCCATCGAGCGGATCGAACGCGGCGAGCCGCTGGACGGCTATCTCGCCGGGGACGCGGATCTCGATCTCGATGAAAACGCACCCGCCGGCGAGCATCTGCCCCGGCCGTTTCTGGATTTCGCCCAGGGTGTGCAGGCGCAAAGCGTGCTGCGGGCCGGGATCACGGCGGCCTACCGCAAGCCGGAGATGGAATGCCTGCCCTATCTGATTTCCGAGGCCACCCTGACCCCTGCCAAGCAGCAGGCGGCTTCAAGTCTGGCCCGCACGCTGGTCGAAGCCCTGCGCGAGAAGAGCGTGCGCGGCGGCGTCGAGGGGCTGATTCACGAATATGATCTGTCCAGCCAGGAAGGCGTGGCCCTGATGTGCCTCGCCGAGGCGCTGCTGCGGATTCCCGACCGGCAGACCCGCGACGCGCTGATCCGCGACAAGATCTCGAACGGCGACTGGAAATCCCATCTCGGCCATTCCCCCTCGATGTTCGTGAACGCGGCCACCTGGGGCCTTGTCGTCACCGGCAAGCTGACCGCGACCCAGAGCGAGGACAGCATGGGCGCGGCGCTGACCAAGATGATCGGGCGCGGCGGCGAGCCGTTGATCCGCAGTGGCGTCGATGTTGCCATGCGGATGATGGGCGAGCAGTTCGTCACCGGGCAGACCATCTCCGAGGCGCTGGCGAACAGCCGGTCGATGGAGAAAAAGGGCTTCCGCTATTCCTACGACATGCTGGGCGAGGCAGCGACGACCGCCGGAGACGCGGCTCGCTACCTGAAGGAATACGAGCAGGCCATCCATGCTATCGGCAAGGCCTCGAAGGGCCGGGGCATCTATGAGGGTCCGGGTATCTCCATCAAGCTCTCCGCCCTGCATCCGCGCTACTGGCGGATGAAGCAGGACCGGGTGATGGAAGAGCTGCTGCCGATCCTGAAGAAGCTGGCCCTGCTCGCCCGCTCCTACGATATCGGCCTGAATATCGATGCCGAGGAGATGGACCGGCTGGAGCTTTCCCTCGATCTGCTGGAAGCAGTCTGCTTCGATCCGGATCTGGCGGACTGGAACGGCATCGGCTTCGTCGTGCAGGCCTATTCCAAGCGCTGCCCCTTCGTGCTCGATTACCTGATCGACCTGGCCCGGCGCAGCGGTCACCGGCTGATGATCCGGCTGGTCAAGGGCGCCTACTGGGACAGCGAGATCAAGCGCGCCCAGGTGGATGGGCTGGAGGATTTCCCGGTCTTCACCCGGAAGATCCACACGGACGTTTCCTACCTCGCCTGCGCCAAGAAGCTGCTGGCGGCGCCGGACGCGGTCTATCCGCAGTTCGCCACCCACAATGCCCAGAGTCTCGCCGCCATCATGCAGATGGCCGGGCCGAACTATTATGCCGGCCAGTACGAATTCCAGTGCCTGCATGGCATGGGCGAGCCGCTCTATGAGGAAGTGGTCGGTCGGGACAAGCTGAACCGGCCCTGCCGGGTCTATGCCCCGGTCGGCAGCCACGAGACCTTGCTGGCCTATCTGGTCCGGCGGCTGCTGGAAAACGGCGCCAACACCTCCTTCGTGAACCGGATCGCCGATGCGGCTTTCTCCGTGGACGATCTGATCGCCGATCCGGTGGCCGAGGCCCTGAAGGTCGAGCCGGTCGGCGCGCCGCATCCGAAGATCAGCGCGCCGCGCACGCTCTACGGCCCGGAACGGCCGAACGCGCAGGGGCTGGACCTGTCGAACGAACACCGGCTGGCCTCGCTGTCGGCTGCCCTGCTGTCCAGTGCCGAAACCTTCTGGCAGTCGGCGCCGACGGTGGAGGGCGCCGCCGAGACCGGCCCGGTGCGGGAAGTGCGCAATCCGTCCGACCGGCGCGATCTGGTCGGCACCGTGCGCGATGCGGACGAGGCGGTGATCGGCAAGGCGTTCGAGAATGCGGAGGCTGCGGCCCCTGTCTGGGCGGCGACGGAACCCGCCGAGCGCGCGGCCCTGCTGATGCGGGCCGCCGACCTGATGGAAGCCCGCATGCCGGTGCTGATCGGGATCTGCGTCCGCGAGGCCGGCAAGACCATGGCCAACGCCATCGCCGAGGTGCGCGAGGCCGTCGACTTCCTGCGCTATTACGCGATGGAGGTGGAGGCGAAATTCAACATGGACAGTCACCGTCCGCTCGGGCCGGTGGTCTGTATCAGCCCGTGGAACTTCCCGCTGGCGATCTTCACCGGGCAGATGTCGGCGGCATTGGCAGCGGGTAATCCGGTGCTGGCGAAACCGGCGGAGGAAAGCCCGCTGATCGCCGCCGAGGCGGTCCGGCTGATGCATGAGGCGGGCATCCCGAAGGATGCTCTGCAACTGGTGCCGGGCGCGGGCGAAGTCGGCGCGGCGCTGGTTGCTGACAGCCGCGTGCGTGGTGTCATGTTCACCGGCTCGACCGAAGTCGCGCGGCTGATCCAGGCGGGCCTTGCCGGGCGTCTTGCGCCGGACGGCACGCAGATCCCGCTGATCGCGGAGACCGGCGGCCAGAATGCCTTGATCGTCGACAGCTCGGCCCTGCCGGAACAGGTCGTCGCCGATGTCATCATGTCCGCCTTTGACAGCGCCGGGCAGCGTTGCTCGGCCTTGCGGGTGCTCTGCCTGCAGGAAGACGTCGCCGACCGCATGCTGGAAATGCTGAAGGGCGCAATGCACGAGCTGGCCATCGGCAATCCGGACCGGCTCTCCACCGATGTCGGCCCGGTCATCACGGCGGAAGCGCAGGCGGGCATCCGGAAACATATCGAGAGCATGCGGGAGCGCGGCAACAAGGTCGAGCAACTGGATCTGCCCGCCGACACGCGGCATGGCACCTTCATCCCGCCGACCCTGATCGAGATCGGCAGTCTCGCCGAGCTGGAGCGCGAGGTGTTCGGCCCGGTGCTGCATGTTGTCCGTTTCAAGCGGAACAGGCTGGACGCGCTGGTCGACGATATCAACGCCACCGGCTACGGCCTCACCTTCGGGGTGCATTCCCGGATCGACGAGACCATCGACCGGGTGGCCCGCCGGATCGGCGTCGGCAATGTCTATGTGAACCGCAACATCATCGGCGCCATCGTCGGCGTGCAGCCCTTCGGTGGCCGTGGCCTGTCCGGCACCGGCCCGAAAGCGGGCGGCCCGCTCTATCTCACCCGCCTGCTGGCCCGCCGTCCCTTCACCTCGGCCATCTCGGACCGGGCCCCGGATGTCGGACCGGAACCGGCGCACCAGCTCGAAGCCTGGCTGCGCGAGGCAGGCCGGACGACGGAAGCGGACATGGCTGCGGCCTATATCGCCCGCTCGCCGCTCGGCACCGATCTCGATCTGCCGGGCCCGGTCGGGGAGCGGAACCGTTATCTCATCCATCCGAAAGGCCGGGTCGCGGCCATCGCGCAGGGCGAGGCCGGTTTGCTGCGGCAGATCGCTGCCATCCTTGCGGCGGGTGACGAAGCGGTGTTGCAGCAGAACGCGGCGGCCAGCGCATTGGTCGGCAGCCTGCCCGGCGATCTGAAGGACCGGGTGCACCTGACCAAGGACTGGCACGCCGAGCTCGATCTGGCCGCCATACTGTTCGAGGGCGACGCGGATGCGCTGATCAGCGTGCAGAAGCAGGCAGCCGACCGGGACGGCCCACTCGTCGGCGTGCAGGGCGTCTCGCCTGCCGGGCTCGCGTCCGGCCGGGAGGATTACTGCCTCGACTGGCTGGTCGAGGAGCAATCCATCAGCATCAACACGGCGGCGGCGGGCGGCAATGCCAGCCTGATGTCGATCGGCTAGGACGCGGCAGGGGGCGGCAAGGGGCTACCGATCGGTGATCCCCTTGCCGGCAAGAACTCTCTCTCGCGCCTTATCGATCCTGGCGATCCGGGTTTTGGCTTGTTTGGCTCCGGAAAAATGCAGGAGATATCCGCGCTTTCGCCCGTGCGTCAGAGCGTCGAAGGCGGCTGCAAACTCCGGGTCGTCGTCGAGACGGTCCTGCAATTCGTCCGAATAGGATAAAGTCTCCTTCTCGCGGAAGACCACTTTCAACCCGTCCCGTTCGGCTTGGATGGCTTTTTGAAGGAAGCGGACAATCTGGTCCTCTCGGTCCTTTATCTCTTTCAAACCAGTGAAGCGGAGCTGACGCATTGCCTGGGAATGTGCGCCGGGGGCAATCAGCACGCCGTCATCGTCCTTCAGCAAGGCGCCCTTGAAGAAGCCGAGCGCGCAATAGCCCTTGAGGCCGTAGATGATGGCGATGTTGTTGCCGTTGAGGCTGAAGCACAATTTCCCCCATTTGACCGATTCCTCAAGGTCACATGAGAGCGCCAGGGAGCGGAGTGTCTTGCGCTCCTCGTGCCATTCCACTTTGTTCAATAGCTGGTTAATTGCAGTCATTTTCCCCACTCACGCGATCCGATAACAGGCTGTTCCAGGTTTTCAAGGCCGGATTTATGCATATGTGACTCTTGAAGGCTTGCATCAGGCCACCCGGTAGGCGGAATTCTGCAAGCCCGCCCCCATCCAGCCGCCATCGACGCCGATGGACTGGCCGGTGATGTAGGACGCCTTGTCGCTCAGGAGGAAGGATGCCAGCTCGGCGACTTCCTCCGGCTCGCCATAGCGGCCCATCGGGATGCCCACCATCCAGTCGGCGACGGCCTGCTCGTCCTGCACGCCTTCGATCAGCGGCGTGTGGATCGGCGCCGGGCAGAGGGCGTTGACCCGGATCCTGTGCTGGGCCAGCTCGATGGCGGCGGTCTCCGACAGGTTGATCACCCCGGCCTTGGCGGCACCATAAGCCGCCCGGTCGGCACAGCCGCGCACACCGCAGACGCTCGCCAGCGTCACGATGGAGCCGCCGCTTCCCTGCTCGACCATGACCAAAGCCGCCGCGCGCAGTGTCGAATAGACGCCGGTCAGGTTGATGGACAGCACACGCTCGAAGTCGTTTGTGTCGGACTCGAGGATCGGCACCCGGTAGCCGATCCCGGCACTGGCGACACAGGCATTCAGCCCGCCCATGAATTCGGCCCCGGCCCGGATGGCGATATCCAGTGCCGCCGCGTCGCGCACATCCGTCGCCGCCGTCATCACCCTGTCGCCGCCGAGACTTGTCTGTGCGTCTGCCAGTGTCTTCTCGTTCATGTCCAAGAGGCAGACGGCGCCGCCATCCGCGAGGATCTTCTTGGCGGTGGCATATCCGATGCCGCTGGCCCCGCCTGTAATCACTGCCTTGATACTCATGCTCCGGTCTCCTCCCGTTATTATTTGTTGGCTTTATCTTTCCCTGCTTTGCCGGACAGGTCGAGAGCGGTGGCGGTTTCAGAATGCTCGGAGACGTGCATTGCAAAAGCGGGTCCGATGAAAGACTGTATGCCTCCAATTCCGATAGAGGCACGAGAGGGAGCACCCCATGGAAACCAAAGCCGCCGTTGCATTCCAGGCAGGCAAGCCGCTCAGCATCGAGACCGTCACGCTGGACGGTCCGCGCGCGGGAGAAGTATTGGTCGAGATGAAGGCGACCGGCCTCTGCCACACGGACGAATTCACCCGCTCGGGCGACGATCCGGAAGGCATTTTCCCGGCCATTCTCGGCCATGAGGGCGCGGGCATCGTGGTCGAGGTCGGCCCCGGCGTGACCAGCCTGCAAAAGGGCGATCATGTCATTCCGCTCTACACCCCGGAATGCCGGGAGTGCGAATATTGCCTCAATCCGAAGACCAATCTCTGCCAGAAGATCCGCACCACCCAGGGCGCGGGCCTGATGCCGGACGGCACCAGCCGGTTCTCCATCAATGGCGAGAAGATCTTCCATTACATGGGCTGCTCGACCTTCGCCAATCATTCGGTGATGCCGGAAATCGCGCTGGCGAAAGTCCGCAAGGACGCTCCGTTCGACAAGATCTGCTACATCGGCTGCGGTGTGACCACCGGCGTCGGCGCGGTGGTGAACACGGCCAAGGTCGAGCCGGGCTCGAACGTTGTCGTCTTCGGCCTCGGCGGTATTGGCCTGAACGTGATCCAGGGCGCCCGCATGGTCGGCGCGGACAAGATCATCGGTGTCGACCTGAACCCGGCCCGCAAGGAAATCGCCGAGAAATTCGGCATGACCCACTTCGTCAACCCGAAGGAAGTCGAAGGCGATCTGGTGCCGTATCTGGTGGACCTCACCGGCGGCGGCGCCGATTACAGCTTCGAGTGCATCGGTAACGTCAACACCATGCGGCAGGCGCTGGAATGCGCGCACAAGGGCTGGGGCGAAAGCATCATCATCGGCGTCGCCGGTGCCGGTCAGGAAATCTCCACCCGCCCGTTCCAGCTGGTCACCGGCCGGTCCTGGCGCGGTACCGCCTTTGGCGGCGCAAGAGGCCGGACGGACGTGCCGAAGATCGTCGACTGGTACATGGACGGCAAGATCGACATCGACAGCCTGATCACCCACACCATGCCGCTGGAAGACATCAACAAGGGCTTCGACCTGATGCATGCGGGCGAAAGCATCCGCAGCGTGGTGGTTTACTGATCGCCACCTGATTTTGGTTCGTCATCCCGGCCGGAGAGCCGGGACCCAGATGATCGCAGGGCACCGCCTGCCGCCCCTGGGTCCCGGATCAAGTCCGGGATGACGGTTTCAGGGATAACGCCTAGCGTGCCACCAGCATATCCACATCCGTGTCGCTGAAACCGAATCCCGCCATCATCGCCCGGTGTTCCGGGCTGCCGATATAGGCCTCCAGAATCTCGTCCACGGCATGGCGGAAAGCATCGTCTTCGAGGGAGAAGCCAAGGCAGCCGAAGGCCGGTTGCTTTTCTTCCCGGGGCACGGTCACCACCTCCAGATCCCAGTCCGGATGCTGCGCGAGAAAGCCGTCATGGGCCTTGGCGACGCTCGCATAGGCGTCGGCACGTCCGTCCCGTACCGCCGTGGCGGCTTCCGTGTAGGTTTCGAAAATCATGCAGCGCTCTTCCTGCACGCCAAAGGCGATGGCGCTCCGGTGCTGGAACTGGTCGCGGATGACGGCGAGCCGGCATTCCGCGCGCGCCGCCACGGACCGGTAGCCGGTGAGGGCGAGCGGATTTCCCTGCTGCACCAGAAGTCCGTCTGGCAATGCCCAGACCGGGCGGCTGAAAGCCGCCGTCCGCCGCCTCTCCTCGGTGGCGAAAAGACCCGTGGTCATGCGCCAGCGGCCGGCCGCGACGCCGGGCAGAAGTTCGGCGAATTCAGCCTCGACAGGCTCGAACGGCCCGCTGCCGAGCGCCGCGGAAACATGGCGGGCGAGGGCGACATCGGCGCCGTCCACGCGTCCGTCTGCGTGGCGAAAGTTGAACGGGGGCTCGATCAGATAGGCAAATTTCATGGCGCTAAGACTCCTCTTTGGCGCCGTAGCTCTCGATCTTGATCGCGAGGACCGCTTCGCATTTGTCGAGGAGGCTGCGGCGCTGTTTCAACCGGTCCGAATGCTCGATCAGGATCTGACGGCGTTCGTCGATTGTGTCCGTGCCGCCATCGGCATCGGCGAGGGCCAGCGAAGTGAAGCGCTGCATCTGCTTCATCGTCATGCCGGTTTCGCGGAGCCAGTAGAGCAGGGTCAGCCACTCGATCAGACGCGGCGTGAACTGCCGGTGCCCGCGTCGGTCGCGCGGGATTTCCGGCAGCATTCCGGCCTTCTCGTAAAAGCGGATCGTGTCTTCGCCGAGGCCGGAGGCCTCGGCTGCTTCTCTGATGCGCATGGCGTACTCCGTCAGATCCTGTCCAGACCTGCCTAGCGGGTTGGAGTTACTCCAAGTCAAGCACAGTTCGGCGCCGTGTCAGATCTCTGTAATCACCGCCGCCGTCGCCTCGTCGCCGGTATTGGGCGTGCCGGATTTCTCGATCAGCATCAGATGGGCCTCTTCCTCGGCCACCGGACGGTGCTGGATACCCTTCGGGATGACATAGAGCTCGCCCGGACCGAGTTCGACATTGCCGTTCTCGGTCTCGATGCGGATGCGCCCCGAGAGGACCATGAAGAAATCATCCGTGTCCTCGTGGGAGTGCCAGTTGAACTCCCCCTTCACCTTCACGACCATGATGTCGTGGCCGTTGAATTTGGAGACGGTCTTCGGCGACCAGTGCTCGCTGAATTTCGAGAGCTTCTCGGCGAGATTGATGGCTTCTGGCATTGCTTGCTCCTGTTCCGTTTTCCCGGCCACCGAGCCGGGACCTTCGGGAGCGCGTGTGCTGGCCAGAGGTCCCGGATCAGGTCCGGGACTAAAGGTTCTGCGCGCCGTCGACGGCGATGGTCTGGCCGGTGACCCAGCTTGCCGCGGGCGACAGCAGGAAGGCGGCGACGGTGCCGATTTCTTCCGGCTTGCCGAAGCGGCCGAACGGGATGCGGTTGAGGGTGTTGTGATAGAGTTCGGGGTTTTCCGTCTCGCGCCGCTCCCAGCTGCCGCCGGGGAAGATGATGGAGCCGGGGGCGATGCAGTTTACCCGGACCCGGTCGGCGGCGAATTTCTTGGCCTGGCTCTGGGCCAGCTGGATCACCGCCGCCTTCACCGCGCCATAGGGCATGTTGGTGGTGGCCCCGATGCCGGAGACCGAGGAGATGGTCAGGATCGCGCCCTGGCTGGCGACGAGGTGCGGATAGGCGGCCCAGGTCGCCCGGACGACGCCCATCAGGTCGACATCCATGCTTTTCTTCCAGCCGTCCTCGTCATCGGTGGCGCCGAAGCCGGACGGGTTGTTCACCAGGCCGTCGATGCCGCCGAGGGCTTCCGCCGCCGCGTCGATATAGGCCTTGAGCGCATCCGCGTCGGCAACGTCGCAGGGGGCCGTGTGCACCACACCGCCATGACGCGCGAGCTGTTCCGCCGCCGCCGTGAGACTGGCTTCGGTGCGGCCGCAGATCGAGACGGAAGCGCCTTCGGCGGCGCAGGCGTCGGCGATTGAAAGGCCGATGCCCCGGGTGCCGCCGGTGACGATGATTTTCTTGCCTTTAAGTCCGAGATCCATGGTGCTGCTCCAATGCGTGAAAGGACGGAAACGGCAATCGGCGTTGCCGCTTGTATTCTCTGGCCGTCACCCCGGCGGAGGCCGGGGCCCAGGGATCATCGAATTGAGCCTGTGTTCACTGGGTCCCTGCTTTCGCAGGGATGACGATTTAAATTGTAACGCCCGAGAGTTCAGGCGCCTTGATTGAGGCCGAGGGCATGCCCGGCGAGATAGAGCGAGCCGCAGATCAGGAAGCGCACGGACTTGCCTTTTTTCTGGCTGTCCCGGAGCGCCTGCTTGACGGTGGAAACCGGAATGGCGGGCAGGGCGGCGCGCTTGGCGCCGTCCATCAGGGCGTCCTCGGTGAGGCTGTTTTCCTCGCCCGGGATCGGCAGGACGTAGAGCCGCTGGGCCCGTCCCCGCATATGTTTCAGATAGGATGCCGGATCGCGGGTGTTGAGCGAGCCGAACAGCAGATAGACCGGCAGCGCACCGGGCTCGGCCGCCCAGCCGTCGAGGATCTTCGCGACCGCTTCGCCGGCGCTCTCGTTATGACCGCCATCGACCCAGAGGCTGGAGCCGGGATTGAGATACTCGGTCAGGGCGCCGCTTTCCAGATGCTGCATCCGGGCGGGCCATGTGGCCTCGGCGATGCCCTTGGCGCGGGCGCCCTCGGTTGTCTTGACGGAAGCCTCCGCGAGATCGGCCGCCATCAGCGCCTGGCCCGCATTGAGGATCTGATGCGCGCCGAGCAGGCCCGGGCGCGGATAGCGCCTTGTCTTGCCGCCAGTGCTGAAAAGCATGCCGTCGCCGCCTTCGGCAATCGTCCATTCATGGCCGTAGCGGTAGAGCGGGGCGCCGACGTCCGCCGCGCGGGCCTCGATCACGGCGAGCGCCGCCGGGTCCTGCGGGCCGATTACCGCCGGCACGCCGGGCTTCAGGATGCCGGCCTTCTCGAAGGCGATCTTCCCGATCGTGTCGCCGAGAAAGCCCATATGGTCCATCGAGACCGGGGTGATGACGGAGACGGCGGGCTTGTCGATCACGTTGGTCGCGTCGAACCGGCCGCCGAGGCCGACTTCGAGCAGCAGCACGTCCGCCGGGGTGCGGGAGAAGGCGAGGAAAGCCGCCGCTGTGGTGATCTCGAACAGGGTGATCGGGGTGCCGCCATTGGCCCGCTCGCACTCCTCCAGGATCTCCACCAGCGCCGCGTCCTCGATCTCCTTGCCGGCGATATAGAAGCGCTCGTTATAGCGGACGAGATGCGGCGAGGTGTCTGCATGGACCTTGCGGCCCGCCGCTTCATAGATCGCCCGCAGCATAGCCACGGTCGAGCCCTTGCCGTTCGTTCCGGCGACATGGATCACCGGCGGCAGCGTGCGTTCCGGATTGCCGAGCAGCCCGAGCAGCCGCTCAAGGCGGTCCAGCGTCAGGTCGATCAGCTTCGGATGCAGGCGCTGCAACCGGTCGAGGATCGGCTGCGGCGAGGATGCGGTTGCGGAAATCTTGGTATCCTCCGGCGAACGGGAACGCTCAGCTCTCGCTCTCGTCCTCTTCGCTTTCCGGTTTTGCCGCTTTCGGCAGGGCGACGACTTCGGCCTGCGGCATCGGATTGCGGATCATGGAGAAGACGCGGATCAGCGTGTTGCGCAGGTCCTTGCGGTGCACGACCATGTCGACCATGCCGTGCTCAAGCAGATATTCCGACCGCTGGAAGCCGTCCGGAAGCTGCTCGCGAATGGTTTCCTGAATCACGCGCTGCCCGGCGAAGCCGATGATCGCGCCCGGCTCGGCGATATGGATATCGCCCAGCATGGCGAAGGAGGCGGTGACGCCGCCGGTGGTCGGGTCCGTCAGCACGACGACAAAGGGAAGACCGGATTCGCGGACGATTTCCCGCGCGATCACGGTGCGCGGCATCTGCATCAGCGACAGGATGCCTTCCTGCATGCGGGCGCCGCCCGAAGCAGGGAAGACCACCAGCGGGGCTTTCTGCGCTTTCGCGAGTTCGGCCGCGCGGACCAGGGCGTCGCCGACCGCGGCCCCCATGGAGCCGCCCATGAAATCGAAGCGGAACAGCGCCAGCACCACCGGCACGCCGCCCATCTTGCCGTGCGCGACGATGATCGCGTCATCCGCGCCGGTCTTCGCCTGGGCTTCCTTCAGGCGATCCGTATAGCGCTTGCGGTCCCGGAATTTCAGCGGGTCGAGAACCGGTTTCGGCAGCTCGATCCGGTTGAAGCTGTCATCGTCGAACAGCATTTCCATCCGGGTTTCCGCGCCCATCCGCATGTGATGCTGACAGTTCGGGCAAACCTGATGGTTTTCCTCGAGATTGCGGTGGAAGATCATCTCGCCGCAGCCGCCGCATTTGATCCAGAGATTGTCCGGAACGTCGCGCGGCTGCACGAGGGCTTTGATCTTCGGCAGGACCGAGTTGGTGATCCAGTTCATATCCGTCCTCTCCGCAAGATGCGGTGATTATAGTATCAAGACCGGGCCTGCCGTACACCGGCGGCAAGGTCGGAGACAAGAGCGGTTACGGCGCCAACGGTCTTCCCGGTGGCCTTGCCGGACGCGTCGAGCGAGTTCTTGATCGCATCGACCACGGCCGAGCCGACGATGCAGGCATCGGCGACAGAGCCGACCGCGGCGGCCTGCTCTTTCGTCTTGATGCCGAAGCCGACGCCAATCGGTATATCGGTATGCTTGCGCAGTCTTTCCAGCGCCGCCGTGACCCGGTCGATCGGAACATCGGCCGTGCCGGTGACCCCGGCGATGGAGACATAATAGATGAAACCGCTGGTATTGGTCAGCACTGTCGGCAGGCGGGCATCGTCCGTCGTCGGCGTGGCCAGCCGGACGAAGGGCAGGTTGCGCTTGACGGCGGGCAGGCACAGCTCTTCGTCTTCCTCGGGCGGCAGATCGACAACGATCAGGCCGTCAGCCCCGGCCTCGATCGCATCACTCAGGAACCTGTCGACCCCGTAGATATAGATCGGGTTGTAGTAGCCCATGAGCACGACCGGGGTGGTCTTGTCGTCCTCCCGGAAGGCGCGGAGCTGGGCGAGGGTCTTGGCCAGGCTGCCGCCGGCCTTCAGCGCGCGCTGGCTGGAGGCCTGGACCGACGGGCCGTCCGCCATCGGATCGGAGAAGGGCATGCCGAACTCGATCATGTTGGCGCCTGCTTCCGGCAGGGCCTTCATGATGGCGAGCGAGGTCTCCGGGTCCGGGTCGCCGGCGGTGATGAAGATGCCGAGACCGGCGCGGTTCTCGGCTTTCAGGGCCGCGAAAGACGCATCGAGGCGGGAAGCGGTGTAATCCATCAGAGTTCGCCCATTTCTTCGAGCCGCGGAATCACCGCATCCAGATCCTTGTCGCCGCGGCCACACAGATTCATGACCACGATTTTGTCTTTCGCCAGATCGCCGATCATGGTGCCGACATAAGCCAGCGCATGGCTCGGCTCCAGCGCTGGAATGATACCCTCCAGCTTGGAGCAGAGCGCGAAGGCTTTCAGGGCGTCCGTGTCGGTGGCGCTGACATACTTTACCCGGCCGCTCTCATGCAGCCAGGAATGCTCCGGCCCGATGCCGGGATAGTCGAGACCGGCCGAGATCGAATGCGCCTCGGTGATCTGCCCGTCATCGTCTTGCAGCAGGTAGGTCCGGTTGCCATGCAGAACGCCCGGGTTTCCGCCGGTCAGCGATGCCGCGTGCTCGCCGCTGTCGATGCCGTGTCCGGCCGCCTCGACGCCGAAGATCTCGACGCTCTCGTCATCCAGGAACGGATGGAACAGGCCGATGGCGTTGGAGCCGCCGCCGATGCAGGCAACCAGCGCGTCCGGCAACCTGCCTTCGCCCTCGGCTTCTTCGAGCTGCCAGCGGACTTCCTCGCCGATGATGGCCTGGAAGTCGCGGACCATGGCCGGATAGGGGTGCGGGCCAGCCGCCGTGCCGATGATGTAGAAGTGGGTTTCCGCTTTCGAGACCCAGTAGCGCAGGGCCTCGTTCATAGCGTCCTTCAGGGTGGAGGAGCCGGAGGTCACCGGAACCACCTTGGCGCCGAGCAGGCGCATGCGGTCGACGTTCGGCTTCTGCCGCTTCACATCCTCGGCGCCCATGAAGACTTCGCATTCCATGCCGAACAGGGCGCAGGCGGTCGCGGTGGCGACGCCGTGCTGACCGGCGCCGGTCTCGGCGATGATCTTGGTCTTGCCCATGCGCTTGGCGAGCAGGGCCTGGCCCATCACGTTATTGATCTTGTGGGCGCCCGTATGGTTCAGCTCGTCCCGCTTGAAGTAGAGCTTGCCGCCGCCGAAATGCTCCGTCAGCCGGGGCGCGAAATAGAGCGCGCTCGGACGGCCGATATAATGCTTCCGGTAATATTCCATCTCCGCCCAGAAATCCGGATCGCCCTTCGCCGTCAGGTAGGCCTTCTCGACCTCCAGGACCAAAGGCATCAGGGTTTCAGCGACATAGCGGCCGCCGAAAATACCGAAATGGCCGTTCTCGTCGGGGCCATTGCGGAATGAGTTCAGGACTGGCGTGGAGCTTGCCATTTATCAGGCTTCCTCGTCGGATCGGGGCTTGCGGACTCGAGCCTATGTTCAGGACGGCTCGCGAAACGCCGCATAATGCGTTGCGCGCTTTTGTAAGGCAAGGCTGGGAACGGTATTGCGGGCGCTAATCTGCCTGCAGGGCGGCGCTGACGAAGGCCCGGGTCTTCTCCGGGCTCTTCACGCCCGGCGCATCCTCGGCACCGGAGGCTGTATCGACCGCCTTTGCGCCGGTCACCCGGATCGCCTCGGCGACATTCTCCGCAGTGAGCCCGCCGGCCAGCATCCAGGGGGTATCTCCCCTGTAGGCCTTGAGCGCGGTCCAGTCGAAGATCAGACCGTTACCGCCGGGCAGCTTGTCCTTGTCCTTTGGCGGCTTCGCGTCGAACAGGATCAGGTCGGCGATCCCGTCATAGGCCTCGGCGGCCCGTGCGTCTTCCGCTTCCGCGACCCGCAGCACCTTCATCACTTGGGCGCCGTAGCGCTGTTTGATCTCGCGCACCCGGTCCGGGCTCTCCTTGCCATGCAACTGGAAAATATCGGGATGCACGTTCGTCCAGATTGCGTCGAACAGCGCGTCGTCGGCATCGACCACGAGGGCGACGATTTTCACCCCGTCCGGAACATGGGCGACGAGGTCCGCCGCCGCCTCGGGCGTGACTGCGCGCGGGGAGGGCGGAAAGAAATTCAGGCCGATATGGCTGGCGCCCGCCGCCGCGGCCACGGTGATGGATTCCGGCGTTTTAAGGCCGCAGATTTTGACGTCCATTGCAGTCTCGGCTTTCCAGAAGCTCAGTGTTTTTCCGGCGCCGGCAGGGCTTTCCGGAGGCTGTCGGCCTCGTGTGTCTTGTGATCCAGGTCCTGTTCCAGCCGGCGAGCCCTGTTTTCGGCCATGCGGGCCCGGTGGCGGGTCGATCCGCCGCTGATCCAGGTGGCGACAACACCGAGAACAAAGCCGAAGGCCATGGTGCAGAGACCGAGAATATAGGCGGGCACGTCGACAATCACCGGCAGCGGCCAGAAACCGACCTCGACAAGGTGCCGGTTGGAGATCGCGAACAGGACGACAACCGCCATGATCGGAAGCCCGATCAGCAGGAGAAGCGTCTTTGCAAAGAAGGATCTGCGGGCCATGGCGCTACCGTTATTGCGAAACTGGTTTCGAATATAGGCGATTGGCCGCCCGGTGCGTAGCCCCGAGGCGGATATCAGGCTGTATTTGTTGAAACGGACGGGGCCTGAAGGGGCAAAGTGGCTTCAGTCCTAATTGAGCCGGGTGCGCAGGGCGCGTTCATGTGCGGCCTTGAGCTGCTCTGTTAACTTCAAACCCAAACCGTCATCCCCGACTTGATCGGGGACCCAGTGATCGAAGGGCTTTGCGCACGTTCCCTAGGCCCCCTCTTTCGAGGGGATGACGATTAGGGAACGGGTATGACGATGTTGGAATTGGTTATTTAGGGCGGATGCTGTCTGGGCCAGGCGGCTCAGCCGTCGTTGATACGGTCGCGCAGCTGCTTGCCGGTCTTGAAGAAGGGCACGAACTTTTCCTGGACGGGCACAGAATCGCCGGTGCGCGGGTTGCGGCCGACGCGGGCGTCGCGTTTTTTCACGGAAAAGGCACCGAAACCACGGAGCTCCACACGATCGCCGCTGGCGAGTGCATCGGAGATTTCGTCGAAGATAGCGGAGACAATCCGCTCCACGTCACGCTGGTAAAGATGCGGGTTTGCCTCGGCAAGACGCATGATCAACTCGGATTTGGTCATGTTTGCCACGCTCCCCCCAATTGGCCGTCCGGCTCGCTTTCCATGCAGCCTGACGGGACACCGCCACAATAAAACCTAATCTTGACGCGGTTCGTCAAGTGTAAGTCTCTCTTTTGCATAATAAAAACGCACTTCATCAAATTGGAAGTGCGGATTTGTCACGCTGAATGCGAAAACGGCGCCGCCCAAACAGGGGCGGCGCCGCATTTCTGGAAACAGTTGGTAAGGCGGAGCCTTAGTCTTCCTGCTGTCCTTCTTCGCGCTGCTTCAGGGCCGCGCCCAGAATGTCGCCCAGGCTGGCGCCGCTGTCGGAAGAACCGTAGTCGGCCATGGCCTTCTTCTCTTCTTCGACTTCGCGGGCCTTGATCGACAGGGTCAGCTTGCGCGTCTTGTTGTCGATCTGGGTGATCTTGGCATCGACCTTTTCGCCAACCGCGAACCGGTCCGGACGCTGCTCGGAGCGATCCCGGGACAGGTCGGACTTGCGGATGAAGCCGTGCAGGCCTTCGCCGACAGCAACCTCGAGACCGTTGTCGGTCAGCGTGGTCACGGTACAGGTGACGACAGCACCCTTGCGCAGGTCGGAAGCACCGGACTCGAAGGGATCCTCGGAGAGCTGCTTGATGCCGAGGGAGATACGCTCCTTGTCGGTATCAACGTCAAGGACCTTCGCCTTGACCATGTCGCCCTTCTTGAATTCCTTGATGGCTTCCTCGCCCGACTGCTCCCAGGAGAGGTCGGAGAGGTGAACCATGCCGTCGATCTCGCCGGAGAGGCCAACGAACAGACCGAATTCGGTGATGTTCTTGACTTCGCCTTCGATCTCGGTGCCGGCCGGATAGCTGGTGACGAAATCGTCCCACGGGTTGGCCATGCACTGCTTGAGACCGAGGGAGATACGCCGCTTGCTCGGATCGACGTCGAGGACCATGACCTCGACTTCCTGGCTGGTGGAGACGATCTTGCCCGGATGCACGTTCTTCTTGGTCCAGCTCATTTCGGAGACATGGACCAGGCCTTCGATGCCCGGCTCGAGTTCGACGAATGCACCGTAGTCGGTGATGTTCGTGACGCGACCGGTGAACTTGGTGCCGACCGGATACTTCAGATCCACACCTTCCCACGGATCGGCCTCAAGCTGCTTCATGCCGAGGGAGATACGCTGGGTTTCCGGGTTGAAGCGGATGACCTGGACCTTGACGGTCGCACCGATCTGCAGGGCTTCGCTCGGATGGTTGATACGGCGCCATGCGATGTCGGTGACATGCAGCAGGCCGTCGACGCCACCGAGATCCACGAACGCGCCGTAGTCGGTGATGTTCTTGACCACACCCTGAAGGACCTGGCCTTCCTGGAGGTTGGCAACCAGCTCGGAGCGAGCTTCGGCCCGGGACTCTTCCAGAACGGCACGGCGGGAAACGACGATGTTGCCCCGGCGGCGATCCATCTTGAGGATCTGGAACGGCTGCGGCGTACCCAGCAGCGGGCCGATGTCGCGAACCGGACGGATGTCGACCTGGCTGCCCGGCAGGAAGGCCACGGCGCCGGAAAGATCGACGGTGAAGCCGCCCTTGACCCGGCCGAAGATGGTGCCGGTGACACGCTCGTTGTTTTCGAAACCGGTTTCCAGAACCGCCCAGGCTTCCTCGCGGCGGGCCTTCTCACGGCTCAGCATGGCTTCGCCGTTACGGTCTTCCATGCGCTCGACATAGACCTCGACGATGTCGCCGGGCTTCAGTTCGGCTTTCTGGCCCGGGTTGCCGAATTCCTTCAGCGCCACACGGCCTTCGGACTTCAGTCCGACGTCGATCAGGGCAGCGTCGTTATCCACGGAGATAACGGTACCCTTTACGACGCTGCCTTCGATGCTCGTGACGTCGCCAAAGGACTCGTCGAGCAGGGCAGCAAAATTCTCAGTCATTTCCGGTTCTTGGACCGCTCCGGCTGTATCAGCCATGTAAGCTCCTCAATGGGTCTTGCCGGAAAACCGAAGTTTGCCGGCATCTGTTCATGGTGGCTGTGCAAATTGGATTTGCGTCCCGCATCGCGGAACCGTTCCACCCGGTCCGGGGTTGGAACGCGGCTGAGCCTGTCAGCCACCGTTGGTTTCCAAAACCGGTCATCGGACCTAATGACCGGCATCTCTCACGTTCTGTCGTTCTCACGCTTCGCAGTCTGCGCTGATCAGCCCGCGCCTTCGATCACGTCCAGCGCCGCCGCAAAGGCTTCGTCCGGGGTCATCGACGACGTGTCGATCAGGATCGCATCGTCCGCTTGCTTCATCGGGGCATCGCTCCGACCGGCGTCGCGGGCATCACGTTCACGCATATCCTGCAAAACGCGCGCATATATAGCGGCCTCGCCCCGTTCCTGCAACTCTTTGAATCGCCGTTCCGCCCGCGCTTCCACCGACGCGGTGACGAAGAGTTTCCGGTCTGCGTCCGGGCAGATCACCGTGCCGATGTCACGGCCGTCCAGAATGGCCCCGCCGGCATTGCCCGGCGGGTAGGTGGCGAACTGCCGCTGGAAGTCCTTCAGGGCGGCCCGGACATCCGGGATTGCCGCGACTTTCGAGGCGGCGGCCCCGGCTTCCCCGGTGCGCAGGTCAGGGCTGCCGAGAAGCTCCATGTCGAGCATGCGGGCCGCATCGGCCGCGGCCTCCGCATCTTCCGGATCGGCTTCGCGCCTGAGCATCATCACGGCAACGGCACGGTAAAGCGAGCCGGTGTCGAGATAGGCATATCCGAGATGATCCGCCAGGCGCCGCGCAAGTGTTCCCTTGCCGGCGGCAGCCGGCCCGTCGATGGCGATGATCATGCCTCTGCCCCGGTATCGATCTTCGCACCGGCGCCGCGCATCAGGTCGGCGAAACCGGGGAAGCTGGTGTCAATGGTCCGGCCGTCATCGATGACAACCGGGGCCTCTGCCCCCATGCCGAGGACGAGGAAGGACATGGCGATCCGGTGGTCGAGATCGGCCTCGATGGTCGCGCCGCCGGCCACGCCGTTCGCAGAGCCGGTGACGGCGAGCGTGTCCTCGCCTTCCTCGACACGGACCCCGGCAGCGGCAAGGCCTTTGGCCATCGCTCCGAGCCGGTCGCTTTCCTTGACCCGCAGCTCGCCGACCCCGCGCATGATGGTCGCGCCCTCGGCGAAGGCGGCGGCGACGGAAAGGATCGGATATTCGTCGATCATGCTCGGCGCGCGCTCGGCCGGAACCTCGATGCCTTTCAGCGCGCTGCTGCGCACCCGGATATCGCCGACCGGCTCTCCGGCCTCGATGCGGCGGTTCGAAATCTCGATATCCGCGCCCATTTCCAGCAGCGTCTCGAACACGCCGAAGCGCAGCGGGTTGAGCCCGACGGCGAGCAGGGTGATGTCGGAGTCCGGCGTGATCAGCGCCGCCACGGCCGGGAAGGCGGCGGAAGAGGGATCGGCCGGAACGACAATGTCGCTTGCCTTGAATTCAGGCTGACCGGTCAGGGTAATGACGCGGCCTTCCGGAAGATCCTCGACCCGCACGTCCGCGCCGAAATGGCGGAACATGGTTTCCGTGTGATCGCGGGTCTTTTCCGGCTCGATCACGGTGGTCTCGCCCGGCGTGTTGAGCCCGGCGAGCAGGATCGCCGATTTCACCTGGGCGGAGGCGACGGGGAGCGTGTAGCGGATTGGCAGCGGATCGGTCGCCCCCTCGACGCAGAGCGGCAGCCGGCCGCCGGAGCGGCCATGGAAGACGGCGCCGATCTGGCTCAATGGTGTGGTGATCCGGCTCATCGGGCGGCGGCGCAGGGACGCGTCGCCGGTGAAGACGGCATTGATCGGATGGCCGGCGACCAGTCCCATAAGAAGCCGGGCGGCTGTGCCGGAATTGCCAAGGTCGAGCACGTCTTCCGGCTCGTCGAGCGTGCCGATGCCGCGTCCGAAGACCTCCCATGTGCCGTCATCCAGCCGGTTCACGCTGGCGCCGAGGGCGCGCATGGCGGCGGCCGTCGCGAGCACATCCTCGCCCTCCAGGAGGCCTGAAACCGCGGTCCGGCCGATGGCGAGACCACCCAGGATAAGGGAGCGGTGGGAGATTGATTTGTCGCCCGGAACCTTGAGTGTTCCGGTGAGTGCAGCGCTTTTTGATGAGCTAAGGGACGTCATGGGTTTCTCACGGGGCTTCGCGCGAATAAAAACGCATTGCTTCGGGTTGACCGCAGGCTCTCTATCACAGAGGCTTGCGGCCTGTCTGGGAGAAATAGGCGCGATTGGCGGGAATCCGGGTTCTCGCTTGTGCATTTTCACTTTGACAGATACATGCATCACCGTTATTCGGCGCCTCGTTGAATAGCGATATAGAGTCAAGTGGCTGTCGGAGAAACGACGTGGCAAAACCGGAATGGGGCATCAAGCGCACCTGTCAATCATGCGGCGCGCGCTTCTATGACCTGATGAAATCTCCCATCGTCTGCCCGAAATGCGAAACCGA
>NZ_CAXBDC010000030.1:0-43034 GCF_963974195.1 uncultured Nisaea sp. | reverse complement strand
CCTTTGCCGTCCTGCTGCAATATCCCGATACCAACGGCGCCGTGCATGACTATGCGGCCATCGTCGAGAAGGCTCATGCCCAGGGCGCGCTCGCCGTGGTCGCGGCCGATCTGCTGGCCCTGACCCATCTCACCCCTCCGGGCGAGTTCGGCGCGGATGTCGCCATCGGCACCAGCCAGCGCTTTGGCGTGCCGCTCGGCTTCGGCGGCCCGCATGCCGCCTATTTCGCCACGAAAGACGAATACAAGCGCTCGATCCCGGGCCGCATCGTCGGCGTATCAGTCGACAAGAATGGCGACCCGGCCTACCGGCTGGCCCTGCAGACCCGCGAGCAGCATATCCGCCGCGAGAAGGCGACCAGCAACATCTGCACCGCCCAGGTTCTGCTCGCCGTCATGGCGGCGGCCTATGCCTGCTATCACGGGCCGGTCGGCCTGATGAAGATCGGCCGCCGGGTACATCGCCGGACCGCGATCCTGGCCCAGGGCCTGCGCGAACTCGGCTACACCATCGCGCACGAAAACTTCTTCGATACCATCATCGTGCAGACCGATGACTGGACCGGCTCCGTCATCGAGGCCGCCCGTATCGAGGGCGTCAATCTGCGCATCTTCGAGAACAGTGTCGGCATCTCGCTGGACGAGACCTGCACCCGGGAGCTGGTCGAGCGGTTGTGGGCCATGATGGCCTTCGACAGCATGAAGGAACTCACCTACGAAGCCGTCGCCGACCGTACGCCGGACGCCATTCCGGCAAAGCTGGAGCGCAGTTCCGACTTCCTGACCCACCCGGCCTTCAACAGCTACCATTCCGAGACCGAGATGCTGCGCTATCTGCGCCGCCTCGCGGACAAGGACGTGGCGCTCGACCGTTCGATGATCCCGCTCGGCTCCTGCACCATGAAGCTGAACGCGACGACCGAGATGATTCCGGTCACCTGGGCCGCCTTCTCCGACATCCACCCGTTTGCCCCCCGCGATCAGGTCGAGGGCTATCATCTGATGATCGCCGAGCTGGAGCGGATGCTGGCCGAGATCACCGGCTATGCCGCCGTCTCCCTGCAACCGAACGCAGGCTCCCAGGGCGAATATGCCGGCCTGCTGGTGATCAGCGCCTATCACGCCAGCCGGGGAGAAGGGCATCGCAATATCTGCCTGATCCCGAGCTCCGCGCACGGCACCAACCCGGCTTCCGCCGCGATGGCCGGCATGAAGGTCGTGGTCGTGAAATGCGACGATGACGGCAATGTCGACATGGCTGACCTGAAGGCCAAGGTCGAACAGCACAGCGCCAATCTCGCCGCCCTGATGATCACCTATCCCTCGACCCACGGCGTGTTCGAGGAAACCATCACCGAGATCTGCGACCTGATCCACGAGCATGGCGGACAGGTCTATATGGACGGCGCCAACCTCAATGCCATGGTCGGTGTCTGCAAGCCGGGCCAGTTCGGCTCCGACGTCAGCCACCTGAACCTGCACAAGACCTTCTGCATCCCGCATGGCGGCGGCGGCCCCGGTGTCGGCCCGATCGGCGTCGGCGCGCATCTGGCGCCGTTCCTGCCCGGTCACCGCAACATGAACGCCCAGGAAACCGCCATCGGCCCGGTCAGCGCCGCGCCGTTCGGCAGTGCCGGCATCCTGCCGATCTCCTGGAGCTATATCGAGCTGATGGGCGCCAACGGGCTGAAGCAGGCGACCGAGGTCGCGATCCTCTCCGCCAACTATCTGGCCCACCGCCTCGAAGAGCATTTCCCGGTGCTCTACAAAGGCAAGAACGGGCTGGTGGCGCATGAATGCATCATCGACCTGCGCCCGCTGAAGGACGAAACCGGCGTTACCGTCGACGATGTCGCGAAACGCCTGATGGATTACGGCTTCCACGCCCCCACCATGTCCTTCCCGGTGCCGGGCACGCTGATGATCGAGCCGACAGAGAGCGAGCCTCTGGCCGAGCTGGAACGGTTCTGCGCGGCGATGATCGCCATCCGGCAGGAGATCCGCGATATCGAGGAGGGCAAACTCTCCCGCGATGAAAGCCCGCTGGCCCATGCCCCGCATACGGCGGGCGATCTGATGGCGGATGACTGGGACCGGAAATATTCCCGCGCCCAGGGCGCCTTCCCGGTCGACAGCCTGCGAGCCAACAAATACTGGCCGCCAGTCGCCCGGATCGATCAGGCCTATGGCGACAAGCACCTGATCTGCTCCTGCCCGCCGATCGAGGCCTATCAGGACGCGGCGGAGTAAGCGGTGCAAGATAGGCAGGGGACGGGCAAATGCCCCGTCCCTTCCCGCCTCGATGCGCTGCTGTTCGATCTCGACGGCACGCTGGTGAACACCACCGAGCTGCATGTCGACGCGACCAACGCCGCTCTCGCGACATTCGGCCGGCAGATTTCCCGCTCGGACTATGAGGCGCATCTGCATGGCGGCGCCAATGACGACACCCGGCATTTTCTCTTTCCCGACGATCCCGAGGGCAAGGGCCGGGACTATGTCGAGCTGAAGGAGCAACTGTTTCGGGACAGCATCGTTGAGCTGGAACGAATGCCGGGGCTGACCGGGCTTCTGGACTGGGCCGCCGAACACAGTCTGAAAACCGCCGTGGTCACCAACGCGCCCCGGGCGAATGCGGATCTGATGCTGCGCGCTCTTGGCCTCAAGGACCGCTTCGACGCGATTGTCGTCGCGGAAGAAGTGCCCCTGGGTAAACCGGACCCGGGGCCTTATCTGGAAGGCCTGTCCCGCATCGGCTGCACGGCAGAGGCGGCAATCGGATTCGAGGATTCGCCGAGCGGGCTGACCGCACTCATCGGCGCCGGTGTCTATTCAGTTGCCATTTCCGGTACGGACGCCCTGCCCCCACTCGATAGGGCCGACCTCATCATTGACGATTACCGCGCACCCGGGCTTCAATCCCTGCTCCATTCCATTCGCATTCCGGACTCCCCATGAGCAAGAGCGTCAATCGCGTCAAGGCCGCCGCTGAGGCAGCCGGGCTAACCGTCGAAATCCTGCGCATGCCGGACTCGACACGGACTGCCGCCGAAGCCGCCGCCGCGTGCGGCTGCGATGTGGCGCAAATCGTCAAATCACTGATCTTCAAGGGTGGCGAGAGTGGCGCGCTGAAGCTGCTGCTGGTCTCCGGCGCCAATCAGGTGGATCTGGAAAAGGCGGCGGCGCTGGTCGGCGAGCCGCTGGAACGGGCCGATCCGAAGGAAGTGCGCGAGATCACCGGCTTCGCCATCGGCGGCGTCTCTCCGCTCGGCCATATGAGTCCGGTCGAGACCTGGATGGACGAGACCCTGCTCGGCTTCGGCACGGTCTGGGCGGCTGCGGGCGCGCCGAACGCGGTGTTCGAAGCCAGCCCGGATGCGCTGAAAAAGGCTGCCGGTGCGGCCGTCGCGGCGCTCAGCTAACCGCCACAACCTGCGCCCGCCATCCGGGCTCGCGGCCTAGAGTTTCAGACCCTTGCCGTCTCCCCCGTCGTCATCCTGTTTTTCCTGCTGATCGTTCTTCGGATTGGCCCGGCGGATGAGAATATCGCCATTGGGCAGGAATTCCGGCGCCTCGTATTGCGGGATCGAGGAAAAAAAGGCACGCAGGCCGTCGATCACCATCTGTGCCCCGCGCTCGATCGTGTCCGCCGGCGGCTCTTCGGCAGCCCTGGCAGGCCCCGTGGCAACGGCGAGGGACAAGGACAGGCCAAGCAATGCGTATAGAGGCAGTCTGGTCTTCATCTATGGCTCCTTCGTCAGGGGGCTCCTTCGTCGGGGCGACCCATCATAGACATGATTTAGCCGACAAAAAGGCGGATACAAGCCCCGCTTAACGCCCGGCGACAACCGCGCCGGTCACGCCGTTCACTTCCGCCACCAGCGTGCCAAGTTCTTCCCGGGTCATACCGATTGTCTCGAACAGACAGGCCGAGACATCGCGGGATTTCTGGCGCAGCGCCCGACCCTGCCCGGTCAGCGTCACCTGCACCTGCCGCTCGTCATTGGCGGCCCGGCGGCGCTGCACGAGGCCCGCCTGCTCCAGCCGTTTCAGCAGCGGCGTCAGGGTGTTCGATTCCAGATGCAGCAGCTCACCGAGCTGGCCGACATTCTGGTTGTCCTGCTCCCACAGGGCCATCAGCACCAGATATTGCGGGTAGGTCAGCCCGAGTTCGCCAAGCAGCGGCTTGTAGAACCGGTTCATGGCGTGATGTGCCTTGTAGAGGGCGAAACAGAGGAATTCGTCCAGATGAGGCTGGCCGTCAGACACGTCCGACACAAATAGTCTCCCATACCGTTCAGCCCATGATGCTCGGGAGAATTTAGTCGCACACGATAAAATCGCAAGCCCTTGACATCTCCGTGGCGGTGATTATTTATATCGCACACGATTTAATCGCTCAATTAAAGCAAGGAGCCATATCATGTCAGTCAATGTTCTCTACACCACCGGCACCACCGCAACCGGCGGCCGCGACGGTCATGCCAAAACAACCGACGGCGCACTCGACGTCACCCTCTCCACCCCGAAGGAACTCGGCGGCGCGGGCGGCAAGGGCAACAATCCGGAACAGCTTTTCGCGGCAGGCTATGCGGCCTGCTTCCTCGGCGCCATGAAGTTCGTCGCCTCCCAGGGAGAGTCTTCGGTGAAGATCACGCCGGACACAGAGGTCACCTCCGAAGTCGGCATCGGCCCGCGTTCGGAAGGCGGGTTCGGCCTTGAGGTTTCCCTCTTGGTCTCCATCCCCGGCGCGGACAAGGACGCGGTGCAGGACCTGATCGAGAAAGCCCATCAGGTCTGCCCGTACTCGAACGCCACGCGGAACAATATCGATGTGAAACTGTCGGTCGCTTAAGCTGCGGCGGACAGGGGAGCGGGCCGCCCGCCGGCGGCCCGTTTTCCGGTGCCCTCTATTCGGCCGTCATCACGCGGGCCTGCCCGGATACCCGGATGGAACTCCCGGGCTCGGATGAAAATTCGGCGTGAAGGCGCGAGAGCATGCCCATATCCTCGCCCTGGACAATGTCGATCCGCCCGGCATGGGCCCAGTCGATATCCCGGAGATATCCGGCGAAAGCCGCTGTCGCGGCGCCGGTGGCCGGATCTTCATAGACCCCGCCAGACGCGAACGGGTTCCGCGTGTGAAACAATTGCGGGCCTTCCGGATAGACCAGCAGAACCGTCACCAGGCCATGCCGGTTCATCAGCTCCCGCCCGGCCTCCAGATCATAATTCATGTCCGCCAATGCCTGACGGGAATTCAGCGCCAGCACGAAATGATCCGCACCGCCATGGATCAGCGCGGGCGGGATGTCCGCGTGCAAGTCCTCCACCGTATATCCGAACAGATCCATCACCCCGGACACGAGATCGGGGGAGGCTTTGCCGCTGCGGGTCGGCGGTGACTGCAATGCAGCCGTGAGCGTTCCGTCCCGTTGCCCCCCTTCGACGGTGATCTCCGCCTCATTGAGGCTCAATTTGAACACGCCGTCCCCGTTCCGCCGCGCCAGTGCCGCACCAAGCGCAATGGTCGCATGACCGCAGAAGGGCACCTCGGATTCCGGCGCGAAGTAGCGCACCCGCCAGCTCTCCCCTTCCGGCGCCGCAAAAGCCGTTTCCGAGAAACCGACCTCGGCCGCGATCCGCTGCATCTCTTCCGCCGGCGGCAAGCTGTCCGCAATCAGGACGCCTGCCGGGTTTCCGCCGGAGCCAGCCTCTGAAAAGGCCGCAATTCGTTCCACTTTCTGCGCACTCATATTGTTTTCCAAACCATTAATGCCAAAACACAACCATTCCGACAGGAGGTGGGCGCGATCACTGAACCTCACAATGGAATTTTCCGCAGCCGGAGGAAATTGACTTATTCCGGCGGGCCACCTAATTTTGCCGCGCGGTGCAGGCCGCTTCCGGACCCGCGGGAAGGGCATAGCCCACTTGCCTGAAAGCACTGACCGTCTTTCAACCTTTGTGCAGCCGGATTGCGGGTCGTCGGCGAGAGACGCACGGAGGTTCCGATGAATCCGCTTCCAGACCAACCCGACATCAATCATCTGAAAAAACAGGCAAAAGACCTGCTCAAAGCCTATCGGCAGGGCAGTGCGGAGGCCGTTCGGCGGCTCCAGACCGCACTCCCGTTAGCGCGCGGAAAATCGCCCGAGGCATTGCGGGCAATGGAGCTGCGCCTGCATGACGCGCAATCCTGTATTGCCCGCGAATACGGCCTCTCCTCCTGGGCCGATCTCCGCTCCCTCGTCGAGGTCATGCGGCTGCGGGACAGCGATGCAAAGACGCTGGCCGCCGGATTTAGCCGCCTTGTCTATGCGGGGGAGATCGCGGGCGGCATGAACCGGGCGCGGCCGAACGCGGCGGCCCGGCTTCTGGCCGAACACCCGGGGATTGCCCGGCATGATCCCTGGCTCGCCTGCGCCACGGGAGAACACGAGATTGTCCGCCGGAACCTCGCCGAGGATCCATCCTGGGTGGAACGTCCCGGCGGCCCGCTCTCCCTGACGCCGCTGATCGCGACCACCCATTCGAGCCTGCTCACCCTGCCAGAGTACCGAGACGGACTGCACCGGGTGGCGGCACTCCTGCTCGCTGCCGGAGCGAACCCGAACGGGCGGCAAAACAAGGAATGGAGCGGCCGCGCAGACACCCCGCCCGAGACATGGCAGGCCTCGCCGCTGCACGGGGCCGCCGGGGTCAATCACGACCCGGAACTGACGCGGATGCTGCTCGCGGCGGGCGCGGACCCGAATGACGGCGAGTCGCTCTATCATTCACTCGATACCGCGCGCTGCACGAAGCTGCTGCTCGACGCGGGAGCAACAGTCACCGGCACGAACGTGCTGTTCCGCGCGCTCGATTTCGACGATCTCGACACTTTCCGGCTGCTGCTGTCCCATGCAGCGGACACACCGGAGCTGAGCAGCAGCAGGCTGCTTTTCTGGGCGATCCGGCGGCGGCGTTCCCTCGCGCATGTTGCCGCCCTGCTGGAGGCCGGGATCGATCCCCGCGCCCGTAACAAGGACGGACTTGGCGCCGAGATTCAGGCCCTGCGCTACGGCTTGCCGGAAGTCGCCGCGCTTCTGCGGGAGGCCGGAGCCGACACCCCTCTCGCGCCGGAAGAACAATTCCTCGCCGCCTGCGCCCGTGGCGACGAAGAGGAAGCCAGGCGTTTGCAGGCCGCGAACCCGGGCTTTCCGGCCGCGCTCGACGATGACCGGCTGCGGATCTTTCCGGAACTTGCGGCAGCGGGATGCGGTGAGGCGGTAAGGCTGATGGCCGATCTCGGCTGGCCGCTGGAGGTCCGGGGCGGCGATTTCGACGCGAGCGCCCTCAACCAGGCGGTCTTCCGGGGCGATGCGGCGCTGGCCCGGCATCTGCTCGCCAGTGGCGCTTCATGGAAGGCAGATCATGCCTATGGCGACAATGTCTGCGGCACGCTGAGCTGGGCTTCTGTCAATCGCCCGGTGGAGAATGGTGACTGGGCCGGATGCGCCGAAGCGCTGCTGGCCCACGGCATGCCCGCCGCCGAACGGGATCCGGGCGATCCGGACATTGTGCTGATCGACGGCCGGAAACGCCGCTTCGCCGACGAGGTAACGGCGCTTTTGCTCGGGGAAGACGCCGGGGCCGGGGCTTGATCCGGAGCGCGGTGCCCTGCTACGCGACGTTACTCGTTGCGGAGCAGCGGCGCCGCTTTCTGGGACAAAGCGCTCCAGGTGCCGATCAGGCCGAGCGTGATGGTGATCAGCGTCGAAAAGGCCGCCGTCAGCACCACTGCGGGCGTGTCGAAGGCAAAGTCGCCGCGCATCAACTGGGTAATGACGACATAGCCGATGATGGTGCCGATCAGGGCCGCCACCAGCGAGGTGACGAGGCCGAGCAGGCCATATTCCATGACATAGGCTGTCAGCACCTTGCGCCGGGTCGCCCCCAGCACCTTCAGCACCACCGCATCATAGATCCGGCGCTGATGGCCCGAGATCACCGCCCCCGCCAGCACCAGCACGCCCGCGAGCAGCGTCACCGACGCGGTGATCCGGATGGCGATGCCGACCGCGTCCATGATCCGGCCCGCATTGTCGAGCGCGTCCTTCACCCGGATGGCGGAGACATTGGCGAACCGGTCCGTGACCGCCCGCTGCACCGCCTCTTCCGCTTCCGGCGTGTCCGCATAGACCGTGGAGATAATGCTGTGCGGCGCCGCCTCCAGCGTGCCGGGAGCGAAGACGAAGACGAAATTCATCCCCAGCGACTGCCATTCGATATTCCGCAGGTTATGCACCGTCGCGGTGATCTCCCGGCCGAGCACGTTCAGGGTGATGGTATCGCCGACGCCGATGCCGTAGCCGCGCGCGATTTCCGCATCGAAAGACAGCAGTGGCGGGCCGCTGTAATCCTCCGGCCACCACTCGCCCTCGACCAGATCCGTGCCGGGCGGCGGCGTGGCGGCATAGGTCAGGCCGCGATCGCCATTGATGGTCCATTGCACGTCCGGATCGACCGTGCGCTCCGCCACCGGGACCCCGGCGATCTTCACGATCCGTCCGCGCACCAGCGGCGTGCGCTCCATCTTGGTGATGCCGGGTACGCTCTCCACCGTCTCGATGAAGCCGTCGACCTGATGCGGCTGGATGTCGATGAAGAAATAGGACGGCGCGATTTCCGGGATTTGTTCTTTCAACTGCCGCGAAAGATTGGCCTCGATCAGGGCAATCGCCACCAGCACGGTGAGGCCAAGCCCGAGGGAAAGGATTACGCTGGCGGTCGGCGCGCCGGGCCGATGCAGGTTGGCGATGGCCAGCCGCAGATCCGGACGCTTCGGTGCCGGCAGCATACGGGCGCCCCGGACGATAAGCTGCGCCCCGCCGCCGAACAGCAGCAGCACGCCCACCGCCCCGGCGATGAAACCACCCGCCAGTTTCGGATCGTCCGTCGCGACGACCGCCAGACCGGCCAGGATCAGAGCGCTGATCGCGCTGGCGACAATGTACTTACCGGCAGGCCGTCCGGACGGCGGCACGATCAGGGCGCGGAAAAGCTGCGCTGCGCGTACCGCCCCTGCCCGCCCTAGCGGCCAGAGCGAGAATGCAATGGTGGTGAGATAGCCGAACGCCCCGGCGGTCAGCAGCGGTTTCCAATAGAGCCCGCCCGGCACCTCGAAGGGCAGCATGCCGGAGATCAGTTTGCCCGCGATCAGCGGCGCCAGAGCGCCGATGGCAAGCCCGGCGCCAATCCCGACGGTGGCAACAGCCAGAATCTGCACGAAATAGGCGGTGAAAACGGTCCCGGTCGTGGCGCCGAGGCATTTCAGGGTGGCGATGGTTGCCATGCGCCGATCGAGGAAAGCCCGCACCGCGTTGGCGATACCGACACCACCGACCAGAAGCGCCGTCAGTCCGACCAGCGTGAGGAACTGCGTCACCCGGTTGATGAACCGGTCGAAACCGGGCGCGGCACGATCCACCCCGCGTATCCGCCAGCCCGCATCGGGGAAATTCTTGTTCGTCTGCTCGATCCAGTCAGCCCCGTTGAGGCCCGGCTTCAGGCCAATCAGGTAATGGAAGCGGATCAGGCTGCCGCGCTGGACCAGACCGGTCTCCGGCAGGGACGCCGCCGGGATCATGACGCGCGGGCCGAAAGAGGCAAAACTGACGGAGCGGTCCGGCTCCTTCGCGATCACGTCGCGAACCTCGAAAGTGGCTTCGCCGATCTTCAGCGTGTCCCCCGGTACAAGCTCAAGCCGGGTCGCGAGAGCCGCATCCACCACCGCACCGTATCGTCCGTCCCGCTGCGCCAGTTCCGTCTGGATGGCGCCGCCTTTTTGCAGGTCGAGGGTGCCGAACAACGGATAGGCGTCACTCACCGCTTTCAACTCGACCAGGGTGCGCCGGTCCGCATCCGTCTTGCGCGCCATGGCCCGCATTTCGACGGTCTCGGCAACCGTGCCCGACTGGCGGAACCAGTCGATCTGTTCGGATGCCGCTTCGCGATGGGTGAAGCGTATATCGATATCGCCGCCGAGGATCTCCCGTGCATCCCGCTCGACCCCCGCCATCATGGCGGAGGAGACGGAACCGACACCGGCCATCGCCGCCACGCCGAGGGCGAGGCAGGCCAGAAACACGCGGAAGGAGGAGACCGCGCCGCGCAGCTCCCGGCGGGCGATCGTCAGGGCAATAAAGAAATTTTGCATCAGGCGCGCTGCCGCTCGGCTGCCGCGCTGTCATCAGGCTGACCGGACTCACCGGGCACCGTGCGTCTGACATCCTTCACGATCTTGCCATCGGCCATGGAGATCACCCGGCTGCAATGCTCGGCCAGCGCCATGTCATGGGTGATCAGCACCAGGGTAGTGCCGTGCGTCTGACTCAACTCAAAAAGCAGTTCCATGATATTGTCGCCGGTAGCACCGTCGAGATTCCCCGTCGGCTCGTCCGCCAGCAACAGTTTCGGCCGGGTGACGAAAGCGCGGGCAATGGCCACGCGCTGCTGCTCTCCACCGGAAAGCTGATCCGGGTAGTGCGTTATCCGGTGCGCCAGTCCTACCCGCCCGAGGCTCTCCTCGGCGAGGGCGAAGGCATCGCGGGAGCCTGCGAGTTCAAGCGGTATCGCCACATTCTCCAGCGCCGTCATGGTCGGCACCAGACGGAAGGCCTGAAAGACGATCCCCACCGTGTCCCGGCGGAACACGGCAAGCGCATCCTCGCTCATGGCGGAGAGATTGTGATCGGCGACGGAGACGCCGCCGGAGCTGGCCTGTTCCAGCCCGCCTATCACCATCATCAGGGTCGACTTGCCGGCGCCGGACGGCCCGACGATGCTGACGGTCTCGCCCGCATTCACCTCAAGATCAATCCCGCGGAGGATATTGACCTCGCCCGCCCCGCTCCTCAGGTTAAGGTGCAAGTCGGACAACCGGATCAATGCCATGAGTGAGTCTTCCCAGATTAAACAGCGGTGGAGCCCGGCGATGCCAGGCTCCCCTGAATTATGCGCACCTTCGCCATATAGGGTTACCATTGTGCATTGCAACGCTGTCAGCCGCGCTTTCCGCCGCTGTACCGCGGTTGTTTTCCCGGTGTTATTGTTGATTTTTCTCGCCTTCAGCCCCGCTGCGGAAGCCGAGACCCGCCTCCTCGGCCTCGGCGACAGCCTGATGGCGGGCTATGGGCTGCCGCCGGGAGACGGCTTTCCCGACCAGTTGCAGGAAGCGCTTCAGGCGGCCGGGATCGACGCCACTGTGACCAATGCCGGTGTCTCCGGAGATACCAGCGCCGGCGGCCGGGCCCGGCTGGAATGGGCGCTTGCCTCCGACCCGCATGCGGTGATTGTCGAGCTTGGCGCCAATGACGGGCTGCGCGGGCTGGAGCCGGCGGAAACGAAGCGCAATCTCGACGCCATCCTGACCACGCTCGGTGAAAAAGACATCCCGGTCCTGCTCGCCGGCATGCTGGCCCCGCCCAATCTCGGCCAGGAATATGGCGCCGAGTTCGAAGCCGTGTATCGCGACCTCGCCGAAAAACACGGCGTCCTGTTCTATCCGTTTTTCCTCGACGGCGTCGTCGGAGACCCGGCCCTCAATCAGCAGGACGGCATTCATCCAACCAAAGAGGGCGTTGCCATCATCGTCGAGCGCATTCTGCCGAAGGTGCGGGAACTCATCGCAAAGAGCGGGTAAAGCCCCGTTGATCCCAGACGCGTGCCGCGCTTAAACTCCGCGCCTTCAGGCCTCATGGCCCATAACCTATCGCCTATCTACCAATCGCCTATCTGCCAATCGCCCATCTGCCAATCAACGGAAGAGAGTTGCCCATGGAATACCGCCCGCTCGGACGAACGGACCTGCGCGTCAGTGTCATCTGCCTCGGAACCATGACCTATGGTGAGCAGAACAGCGAAGCAGAAGGCCACGAGCAGATGGATTATGCGCTGGAGCGCGGCGTCAATTTCTTCGACACGGCGGAAATGTATTCCGTGCCGCCCCGGGCCGAGACATATGGCCGGACCGAGGAAGTCATCGGCACCTGGATCAAGGCCAGCGGCAAGCGGGACAAGGTGATCCTGGCGACCAAGGTGGTCGGCCCGGGAGAGCGCTTCGCCCATGTCCGTGACGGCAATCCGCAGTTCAACCGCGAACACATCACGGCCGCTGTCGATGCCAGCCTGAAGCGGCTGCAGACGGACTATATCGACCTCTATCAGCTGCACTGGCCGGAGCGCTCCACGAACACCTTCGGCAAGCTCAATTACGTGCATGCCGAAGAACAGGACTGGACGCCGCTGGAAGAAACCCTCGGCGTGCTGGCCGACCTGATCAAGGAAGGCAAGATCCGGCATATCGGCCTCTCGAACGAGACGCCTTGGGGCACGATGAAATGCATCGCGCTGTCCGATGCCATGGGCCTGCCGCGTCCGGCCTCCGTGCAGAATCCCTACAACCTGCTGAACCGCAGCTTCGAGGTCGGTCTGGCCGAAGTAGCTATCCGCGAGGATTGCGGGCTGCTGGCCTACTCGCCCATCGCCGGCGGCGTGCTCAGCGGCAAGTATCTTGATGGCGCCCAGCCGGAAGGCGCCCGCATGACGCTCTTCCCGGGCAATTTCTCGCGCTACCTGAAGCCGAACGCCGAGGAAGCCACGATCGCCTATGCCAAGCTCGCCAAGGAGTACGGATTCGCGCCTGCGGACCTCGCCAACACCTTCGTCAACACCCGCCAGTTCACCACCTCGAACATCATTGGCGCGACGACGATGAAACAGCTCGAAAGCAATATAGACACTGCCGAAATGGTGCTTCCGGAAGCCCTTCTGGAAGAGATCGAAAAGATTAACCAGCTGTACTCAAATCCCTGTCCTTGACAGGCTGCGCGAGCGTGATAGCCAGTTATGTATGAACAGGTTGTTCGTCGCGCTCGCGCTACCCGACCATGTCCGCGCCGCACTCTCCCGGCTGCGCCGCGGTTTTCCCGGCGCCCGTTGGGTCGCGGAAGAGAACTTTCACCTGACATTGAGATTTATCGGCGACGCCGATAACCGGACGATGGACGACATCGCCGCGCAACTGGACCGTGTCCGGGAGCCGGGATTCGATCTTGAGCTAGACGGTTTCGGCTGCTTCGAGACCAAGGGCCGGGTCCGCGCACTCTGGGCCCGGGTTATGGCCAGCGATGAGCTGTTCCATCTGCAACGCAAGGTCGACACAGCCCTCGACGCGGTCGGCGTCGCGCGCGAGACCCGCAGATTCAAACCGCATGTCACACTGGCCCGCTTCAGGGACGCGCCGCTCGGTCCGGTGAATGATTTCATCTGCGAGGCCAGCCCGTTCAGCACCGAGCCGTTTCCGGTCGGCTCCTTCACGCTGTATCGCAGTTTTCTGCACCGGGACGGACCGATCTACCGGCCCGAAGTCGTGTACCCGCTCGACGGAGATGCCTTTTCCGACCCCTATTTCGACGAATTCAGGGATGAAGAAGGCTACGATTTCACGGACGATAACGTCATTCCGTCACATTAGACCGGTATAGACACGGTTTTTTCACAAAGTCCTGCAAAGGTGGTTATCCGGCAGGAAGGCTTTGGTGAACCATGTTGCGTCTCATATGTCTTGTCCTCGCGTTGATCTGTTCTCTGCCCCGTATCGGTGCGGCCGACATTCCCGTTGATATCGAGCTGGTCCTCGCCATCGACTGCTCCTCCAGTGTGGATGACGAGGAATTCGCCCTGCAGGTCGCCGGTATGGCCAACGCCTTCCGCGACCCGATGATCCAGGAGGCCATCCAGAACGGCGTCGAGGGCGCCATCGGGGTTTCCATCATCCAATGGTCCAGCGAGCGTTTCCAGAATGTCGCCGTGCACTGGCGCCTGCTGACCGGCCCCGCCGACGCACACAATCTGGCGAACGAGATCGACGCAATGCCGCGCACCATCGGCACCGGCGCGACCTCGATCGCCAACGCCCTGCTGTTCGCCGCCAACAGCTTTAACGGCAACGGCATGGAGGGTTTCCGCCGGGTGATCGACATGTCGGCGGATGGCGAGAACAACCAGGGCCTCGACATCCATATCGCCCGCGCCCAGGTGCTGGCTCGGGGCATCACCATCAACGGGCTGGCGATCCGCAACGAGTTCCCCAATCTGGACATCTATTTCGAGGACCGGGTGATCGGCGGCGATAGGGCCTTTACCGAAGTGGCGAAGGACTACGAGGACTATCGCAACGCCATCTTCCGTAAACTTTTCCGCGAATTGCGCGATGTCCCCGTTGCGGACGGGTCCGGCATTGACCCATCATGGGCCCCATCATGGAAAGAGGCCCGGCTCATCGGGCGGCGCTAAAGCGCCCCTTCAAACGCGGCGATCAGGGTGATGGTTTGAGATTTCTGAAAACGGTTCTGGGCCTGTTTCTTGTCTGCGCCGCGCCGTCTTCCGTTGCCCAGAGTGAGTATCCGGTCGATGTCGAACTGGTGCTCGCCATCGATTCCTCAGCCAGCGTTGACCGCGATGAATTCGATCTGCAACTACGCGGCCTCGCCCTGGCCTTCAACGATCCCGAAGTACAGCAGGCCATCAGGAACGGCGCCTTCCAGGCCATCGCGGTAACACTTGTCGAATGGTCCAGCGTCGACCGGCAGGCGGTCAACATTCCCTGGCGCCTGATCAACGACCGGGAAAGCGCGGAAGCCTTTGCCGCGGACATCGCCACCTCCGCCCGCATGGTCGATACCGGCGCCACCTCGATCTCGGCGGCCATCGCCTACAGTGTCCCCCTGTTCGCCGTGAACGGTTTCGCCGGTCAGCGTCAGGTGATCGATATTTCCGGAGACGGTTTCAACAATTCCGGCCGGACAATGCGGGAAGGCCGCCAGATCGCCAGCACAGCCCGCGTCACCGTCAACGGGCTGGCGATCCAGAACCAGGTGCTGGATCTCGGCGGCTATTTCGAGGATTACGTCATCACCGGCCCCGGCGCCTTCGTCATCACCGCCGAGGATTACGAGGATTACATCAAGGCGATCCGGCGGAAACTGCTGCGGGAAATCAAGGCGTCACCGATTTCCTAATCGCGCATGCCCTCGAACCCACCCAGAAACGCCGCCAGATTGTCCCCGAGCTGGTCCGAGATATAGCCACCTTCCTGCACCAGCAGGCTCGGATATCCTGCCTTTGAAATTACTTCGCCCATACGGCGGAAGCCTTCCGTGGTGATCTTGCAGAAAGCCAGCGGGTCGGCCTCTGAAGCATCGAGGCCGAGGGCGACGACCAGCACGTCCGGCTTGAAGGCGGCCACGCTTTCCAGCGCGTCGGCGAGAATTTCCATATAGGCGTCGTCGCCGGTACCCTGGGGCAGCGGGTAATTCACGTTGCACCCGGCCCCCTCGCCTTCGCCCGTCTCGTGGCCGAAACCGGTGAAGAACGGATAGTAGGTCGCCGGATCGCCATGCAGGGAGACGGTCTGCACGTCGCCGCGCTCATAGAAGATACCTTGCGTGCCGTTGCCGTGATGCACATCGACATCGAGGATCGCGACCTTTGCCGTTCCCTTGTCCCGCAGGCGCTGGGCCGCGATGGCGGAATTGTTCAGGAAGCAGAAGCCGCCGGCCTGATCGGCATAGGCATGGTGCCCCGGAGGGCGGCAGAGGGCGTAGAGATAGGCGCCCCTGTTCCCGCCCTCGATATCCTGCACCAGCATGTCCGCGGCGGTTACAGCGACATCTGACGAGGCCAGGGCGCCTTTCCAGGTTCCCTCCCCGATCGGACAGGCCGTGTCCGCCTGGTAATGGCCGGACTGGGCCACGATATGCTGCGGCGGCTGCGCCATGTTCCGGCCGGAATGCACATTCGGGATGATCTCGTCCGCATGGTCCGGCAGGGCGCACCAGCGCTCCCAGGCATTCTCGAGGAAGTCGAGATAGCCCGCGTCATGTATCCGGGCTACCGGGCCTGCCCCGTGCGTCCTGGACGGGATCAGGTCATGCCCCGCATCCGTCGCCGCCTTGAACAGGATCTCCGCCCGCTCCGGACGCTCTGGGCTCTGCACGATGGCGCCCCGCGTTATGAAGCGTTTCGGGGCATGCACGGCATGCCCGTCCGTATAAACCACACGCATCTTGTCTACTGCCGCCCGAGTGGAAAGTTAGAGAGGGATATTGTCGTGTTTCTTCCAGGGGTTTTCGAGCTGCTTGTTCTTCAGCATCGAGAGTCCCCGGCAGATCCGCCGCCGTGTATTGCGCGGCAGGATGACATCGTCGATATAGCCGCGCGCACCGGCAACGAAGGGATTGGCGAATTTCTGCCGGTATTCCTCGGTCCGCTCGGCGATCTTCTCCTCGTCGCCGAGATCGCCCCGGAAGATGATCTCCACCGCGCCTTTCGGCCCCATCACGGCGATTTCCGCCGTCGGCCAGGCGAAGTTCAGATCGCCGCGCAGATGCTTGGAGCTCATCACGTCATAGGCGCCGCCATAGGCCTTGCGGGTGATCACCGTGATCTTCGGCACCGTGGCTTCGGCATAGGCGTAGAGCAGCTTGGCACCATGCTTGATGATGCCGTTGAATTCCTGCGAGGTGCCCGGCAGGAAGCCCGGCACGTCGACAAAGGTGACGATCGGAATGTTGAAACAGTCGCAGAAGCGGACGAAACGGGCCGCCTTCTTAGAGCTTTCGATATCGAGGCAGCCGGCCAGCACCATCGGCTGATTGGCGACGATGCCCACCGTCGAGCCCATCATCCGGGCGAAGCCGACCAGAATGTTGCCGGCATAGTTCGGCTGGATTTCGAAGAAATCGCCCTCGTCGACGACCTTCTCGATCAGCTCCTTCATGTCATAGGGCTTGTTCGGGTTGGCCGGGATCAACGTATCGAGGGAGATTTCCGGACGGTCCATGGTATCGGCGGTCGGCCGCACCGGCGGCTTTTCCCGGTTGTTCAGCGGCAGGAAATCGATGAAACGACGAAGCTGCAGCAGCGCCTCGACATCGTTTTCGAACGCCATGTCGGCGACACCGGATTTGGTGGAATGGGTGACCGCGCCGCCCAGCTCTTCCTGGGTGACGGTCTCGTGCGTCACGGTCTTCACCACGTCCGGGCCGGTGACGAACATGTAGGAGCTGTCCTTCACCATGAAGATGAAGTCGGTCATCGCCGGGGAATAAACCGCCCCACCGGCGCACGGGCCCATGATCATCGAGATCTGCGGCACCACGCCCGAGGCCAGCACGTTGCGCTGGAACACTTCGGCATAGCCGCCGAGAGAAGCAACGCCTTCCTGGATGCGGGCGCCACCGCTGTCATTCAGGCCAATGACAGGCGCGCCCACCTTCATGGCCTGATCCATCAGCTTGCAGATCTTCTCCGCATGGGCTTCCGAGAGGGAGCCGCCGAACACGGTGAAATCCTGGCTGAAGACGAAGATCATGCGGCCGTTCACGGTACCGTATCCGGTCACCACGCCGTCGCCCGGCACCTTGTTCTCGGCCATGCCGAAATCGGTGCAGCGATGCTCGACGAACATGTCCCATTCCTCGAACGAGCCCTCGTCGAGCAAGACCTCGATCCGTTCCCGCGCTGTCAGCTTGCCTTTGCCATGCTGCGCCGCGACCCGCTTCTCGCCACCGCCCGCACGCGCTGCATCGCGCATTTCACCGAGCCGCTGAATGATTTCCTGCATACGTCTAATCTCCCTGGACCGCGCCACGATAGGCGCAGCCCGCGCGGTGCGTCAAACCCGGCAGAAGGATATGAAACGGGCGGCATTCGTCATGTCCGCCGCCATTGCCTTGCGGCGCTCGATCGCCTCCCAGTCCTCGCCCCAGCGCTCCGCCTGGAACAGCTCGTCCAGCAGCGCATATTCGATGCCCTTTTCGGCCTCTATGCGGCCTTCCAGAACAGCAAGCGCGATAACCAGAGAGCCGAAACCTGTGGTCAGCTGATAGAGGCCGGAGAGCACGAGATCATTGTGATCGGCGATGCCCCGGCGAAGAGCGGCAAGAGCATGCTCGCTCTGGGGCTGGGGCATGATCCCGGCGGTGACGGCCAATTCGGCGCCGAATCGCTCCCGGCACCAGTCCAGCAACGGCTGCCAGGATTTTACCTGCCGGATCACCAGATCGTCCGGATCTTCCGCCCGGTAGCAGACCAGATCGGAGCCGCCATAGGCGACGATCTGATCAATCACCGCGTCGCGCTGCGGCGTCACCCGGTCGAAACCGGTCGCCGCCAGGGACATGAAAGGCATGGAAGCGGGGATGATTTTCTCTTCCTGCGCATTCCATTCGGCTGCGATCTCCGCCGCCAGCTGTTCGCCCGGCAGCAGCAATGGTGCTTTCGCCGGCGTGCGGACCGGACGGTCATCAAGCAAAACCTGATAGCCGCCTTCCGCCTCCCCGACCGAGGCCACCTTGTAGAACCGTTTCAAGCACTCACTCCAAGATTTTCTTGATCCCCCCGAACAGGCCGTCGACCGCTTTTCCGGGCAGCTTCAGAACATCCTTGCCGGTATCGACCGCACCGCCGACCGCACTGGAGTTCTTGTTCGCCGCCTTGCCGATTGCAGCCGCCTCCTCCGGGCTCTTGCCTTCTGCCAGCGCAAGCGCCGCCGGGCAAGGATCTTCCGTCTCGCCGGAGGACATCAGGGGCAAGACGAGGGTCAGCGGATTGACCGCAGTCAAGGCCACGGCACCGGCACCAAGAACCGCGCTTTTCGCCGCGCCCACCGCGTCGGGCCGGAAAGACGGATCGGCCAGCGGGCCGGAAACCCGGATCGGGGTCGCCAGACTGAGGAAAGCGAAATCCTTCGGTTTCGGATGCATCAGGAAATCGACCGTCTCATCCCGCAGGTTCACATTGCCCGCGCCACCCACTGTGACCCGCGCACTGTCGACCAGGAAGACCGTGGATTTAGCCATGCCCTCGGTAATATCGAACCGGGTGGCCATGCAATTCAGCTTCGATTCCTTCTCTGCCTTCTTGCCGATGGACGGCAACAGGCTGGTCACCAGATCGGCCGCGATCAGCTCCCAGTAGGTATTCGAGACCGTGCCGTCTTTCAGATACAGCGCGACATGGCCATTCATCGTGTCCATCGCCTCACGCGGGGTGCGTCCCTGCGCGGTCAGCTTGGCCGAGGTATTGCCGTAACCACGGAATACATCGGTTTCGAAATATTCCCGCAGCAGATTGCCGAAATGCGCGCCGGTCCAGGTACTGTCGATGGTGAAATCCGTCAATGGCGCCTTGCTGCCGTCGACCTTTGCTTCCAGCTTGACGAGACCTTCGTTGAAAACACCTTCGGACGGATAGACGGAGAGCACCTTGTCCTGAAGCGCCGCGTTCAGATCCAGATTGGTGATGACCAGCCCCGGCAGGCGCAATTCACCCGCCGTGAGCTTGATGGTGCCGTCCACCCGGTCCAGCACTTCCGTCGGGAAAGGCTTGTCCAGCGCTTCCTCGGACGGCGCGTCGGCCTTGATCTTCTTGGCCGGATCGGCGGGCACCGGCGCATCACCGTCGTCAAGGTAGGGCTCGAGATCGAGGAAGGTACTGGCCAGATCGATGGAGCCTTTCGGACGGTCGCCTTCCATGCTGAGCTTGATGGAGCCGGTCAGGTCGGACTTGCCGACACGGGCATTCAGGTTGGAGAGCTTGAAGCTGGTGAATGTATCGTTGGCCTGCACCAGGGTCAGCTGACCCTTGATCGCAACCTTTTCACCGGCCGCCGTGCCATTGAAGTCGAACGGCAGCGCCTGCTCCTGCTCGACCAGTGCCTTGATGGACGGGAACTGCCCCGCAATGTTGATTTCCTGCTTGCCGTAACGCCCGGCGATTTTCCCGGCGATCGGGTTCGACATGGCATCCGTTTTCAGGGAAAGGCTGTCGATTTCGACGCGCTCGTCCGGTCCGGAGCCGGTTGCGGCGTAGCGCACCTTGCTCATTTCAACGCCGAACGTGCCATCGATGGAGGACAGCATAGAGGCGATCGTGCGGCCCTGGCCGGTCAGGTCGATATCGATATCGCCCCGCCCGGACGCCTTGCCGTCGATGCCGAGGCGGTCCGCCACGACACCAAGATCAACGCCTTTCCAGAGCACACGCGACGATATTTTGGTCCGCATGCCGGACGGCTCCACTTTCGCCGAAGCGGACAGTTTCGCCTTCGCCAGCATCATTTCCGGGATGGAAAGCGACAGCACCTCATCCTGCAGGCTGACCGATATATCCAGGTCCCGCACTTTATCCTGCGCCGTGGAAACCTCCGCCGCGCGGATATGGGCTTCGCCGGAAATGCCTTTCAGAACGATGTTTTTGAGCGGTGTGTCGAGGCCGATATCACCGACATTCTCGATCAGCTTCAGGACGGCTTCCGGGTCGGTTCCCTTGGCGTCTATCTGGATGTCGAGCTTGGAGATGGCCACATCCCGGCCCGCGTCCGGACCGGCCGGATCGTTGTAACGCACCAGGGGCAGCGCCGCCTTGCCATTGATGGTGGCGCCCGCCATCAGCTCGCCAACGGTCTTGCCCGACGTATTCACGACAAGGCTCAGATCGCCACCGGCCTCAAGGCCCGACGTATCGATAGCTGTACCGGCAAGCCGATCGAAATCGGCTCCCTTGATGGAGAGATCGGCCTCCGCCACGAGATTGCGGCCATCACGTTCCACATTGGCCTGCAACTTGATCGGTGAGCCCGCATAGACGGCCCAGAACGGCGAGATTGCCAGCTTTCCGTCTTTCATCGTCACGGTCAGGGCAATGTCCGAGGCTTCCGCCGCGTGCGACTTCAGCTGCTTCACGCTGACGGACAGATCGACGACCGCCTCATCCAGCCAGTCGGTCGGGATACGGTCATCCAGGATGTCCCGGATGCCGTCCCTGTCCTTGCTGCTCGCAGCGCTCTTCGTGTTCTTGGCGGGACCGGCCAGATCTTCGATGGGGCGCAAGTCGATGAGGTTCGACTTCAGCGTTCCGGCCAGGCTCGGAACGCTGCCGGCGGTATCGAGTTTCAGGTCGCCCGAGATATCGGACGAGAACAGCCGGGCTTCGAGCCCCTGCACGGCGATATTGGCAGGCACGCCGTCCTCATAGGCAAACAGCAGCTTGCCCGCGACACGGAACGGCTGCCCCATGGCTTCGCCGGTAATGTCAAAAGGTTGCGGGGCGGAGGCATCGCCGAGCGCCACGGCAGGTGGAAGAGTGCCCGCGATATCGATGCGCTTGCCGTCGACGGACATTTTCACGACGGCTTCGACCGGATTATTGAAATCCGGGGCATCGAGATCGATTGAATCGACGATGACGCGATGCTCCTGGCCCAGCAGCTTGTCGCTGTAGACCACATCGACGTCGATCAGGGTAACGCTCTCGATGACAGGGAAGGCGCCGGGGCGGGAAAGATCGGACTCGTCGCCCTTGTCGTCATCCGCTTCATCGGCGGCGAACAGCCAGTTCGCCCGGCCGTCGGCTTCCCGCTGCAGGTTCAGTTTTGCATGTTCGAGAAACAGGCTCTCGACGATCACAACACCGTCGAACACCCGGTCGAGATCCAGGTGCAGCTCCATGGCTCCGACCGAGGCCATATCCTCGTCACCGGCCCAGGGGGCATTCTGGAAACGGACATCCTCAACCCGGATTTTGGGCTTCCAGGACAGCTCATAGCTCAGCGGTCCGGCAATGGTCAGGGAACGGCCCGTGGCTTTCTGAACCTGCTCCGCGACGATCTGCTTCACATCCTCCTCGTCGAGGGATGCCAGGTAGATCGTCACGCCGCCCGCGAGGACGACAACCAGCCCCAGAAGGGACAGCAGGGTAATCTTCAGAATGCGCATGTATGCCGCTCCTATCAGGATGCCAGAAGCCGCTCGACCTCCACATCCAGATCATCGAAATGATCAATCACCGCACCGGGACCAAAGGACACAAGGTCCGCACGATCATGATAGCCCCAGGTCACAGCGACCGAGGCTACCGACGCGTTTCGCGCCAACTCCAGATCGTACACCGTATCGCCAACCATGATTGTGGCGGATGCCTCAACACCTGCCTCATTCATTGCCTGGATCAGCATGCCGGGGTGCGGTTTGCCCGGTGCCGTGTCCGAGGTCTGAATGCTGACGAAACGATCTATCAGTCCATGTACCTCTAACGCGTGACGGGCGCCTCTGGTTCCCTTGCCCGTCGCAAGTGCGATCAGATAACCCGCCGCATCGAGCCGCTCGACCACTTCCCGGGCGCCTGGCATCAAGGGTTCGTGCCGCTCTCCGCGATCCAGTCTTGCACGATGGTCGCCGCGGTAATCCTGCACCAGCCGCTCACACTGCTCCGGTGAAATATCCGGCAGCAGGGAGCCGATGATCACCTCCAGCGGCAATCCGACACCGGCCCGGACAGAGGCCGGGTCCGGAGCGGCAAAGCCGTTCCTCTCAAAAGAGCGGGTCATTGAGGCAATAATATGGTGCTGGCTGTCGATAAGGGTACCGTCCATATCGAAAACGACCAGCCGCAACGGGTCGGACGATGGGTCAAATGACCGCATTCAAACGTCCTCGCGCAGGGCGTCCGCGCCGCCTTTCGGATCGAAGCCGAAGAAATCCCACGCCTTCAGCATATGGTCCGGCAAGGGTGCGGTGACCTTGAGCACAGTGCCGTTCGGCCGCTGAACCTCGACCTCTCGGGCATGCAGGTGCAGCTTGCGGGACAGGCCCTCGGCCACCAGGAAGGCTTCCGGGCCGCCATACTTGCCGTCACCGAGGATCGGTGCCCGCCGCTCCATCATGTGAACGCGAAGCTGATGGGTCCGGCCCGTGATCGGGCTGAGCGCCACCCAGGCGACGCGTTTGCCGAGCTGCTCGACCACCTCGTAGTCCGTCAGGGATTTTTGACCCGCCTCGTAATCAACCGCCATCTTCTCGCCGGCCTTGCCGGGCAGCTTGGAGATGGGAATATCGATCCGGGCCACCCTCGGCTTCACCTCGCCAAGCACCAGCGCCCAGTAGATCTTGCGCGTGGTCTTTTCCCGGAATGCCGCCGTCAGCCAGCGGGCCGCCTTGGTGGATCGGGCGATCAGCAGGATGCCGGAGGTATCCTTGTCGAGCCGGTGCACCAGTTTCGGCCGTTCAGAACGGCCAAAGCGCAAGCCGTCCAGCATGCCGTCGACATGCACTTTCTGTCCGGTGCCGCCCTGGGTGGCGATGCCGGCCGGCTTGTCCAGCACGATCACCTCGTCATCCATGAACAGCACCCGCTCGCGCATTTCCTCCAGCAGGGCCTCGTCGATCCTGGACTCCTTGCCGGGCCGGCTATCGGCTGTCGGCGGGCTGGTTTCCTTCTCGCCGAGCGGCGGCAGGCGCAGATACTGGCCCGCTTCGAGGCGCTGGTTCGCCTTCACCCGCTTGCCGTCGACCCGGACCTGTCCGGTGCGCAGCAGCTTTTCCAGCCGGCCATGGCCGAGGCCCGGATAATGTTTCTTGAACCAGCGGTCGACGCGCATATCCGCATCGTCGTCCTTAACCTGAACTGTCTGAACCCCGCTCATGCGAAGAGTCCTCTCATCACGGCGAGACCGCCGAACATGGCAAGAATGGCCCCCGCCACCGACAACGCGACATAGACGCCCGCGAGCATCAGATTGCCGCGCTCCGTCAGGGTCGCGAAATCGAGCGCGAAGGTGGAGAAAGTGGTGAAGGCACCGCAGAAGCCGACCATCAGGAAAGCCCGTGCTTCCAGCGGCAGGCTGAACTTGAAGGCCAGCCCGCCGGCCAGCAGGCCGAGCAGGAAGGAACCGACGATGTTCACAATGATGGTGCCGTAGGGAAACCCGCCGCCAAACAGATGCATGGCAACGGAACCGGCTTTATGGCGGGCGAGCGCGCCGAGCGCGCCACCGCACGCGATGGCAATGAGCAGTTTCATCAGCGCTTGCTAGCCTAAGCCGCGCCGAATATCCAGCCTTCCTTGGCGGCACCAGCCCTGCGTGCCTGTTGCCAGAGCACGGGATCGGCCTGCAACAGCCTCAATGCGGCCGCCGATATCAGGGCATCCGCCTCGTCTTCGGTACGGATCCCGGGGATCTCCCCGGCAACGGCGCCGAAGTGACGGCAGACGGCATCGAGATTGTCCCGGTCGCCCCAGGCACGCGGATCGCCACCGGCCAGTTTGTAGTAAAGCCGCGGAAAGATCTCGACGAGGGTCAAAACGCCGCCCGGCTCGGGATCGAACGGCCATAGGCGGATATCCCGGTTCAGCCCGCGCAACCGGTGCAGCAAACGCATCCCGGCAAGCGAGCCGGTGCCGACATTGGCCGCGCCAAGGCATTTGAAAACCGGATGCGGGGTGGTGACGGAAGCGGCCGCCTGTTCCGCCAGGCGCTGCCGGTAGCTGTATTTCGTGCCGCGCCAGCCCGGCGCCATGAAATAATCCCTGTAAGGCAGGTCCGCGCGCCTGTAGAGGGCCGCACCGTATAAATCGGGGTCACACTGCCCCGCCTGCTCCACAAGCGCCCAGACGGCCTCCGGAGAGCCTGGAGCGTCCGGCAGGCCGGGGAAATAGGCGCCCTCATCCTCGAAGGCATAGCAGAAGGCGAAATCGAACCCGGCCAGCACGTGGCGGCCTTCATCCATTCTGGCGATGAGATAGGAAAGCACATCGGGCCGGGACCATATGCCATGCGGGCGGTAGGGATTGGCGATCAGCCGGGGCAGCGCCTCATCCGGTGCGGCTTCAGCAACCTGGATGCCTTTATTGCGCGCGCCCTTCGCCCCGGACCAGTCGATGCCAAGGAAAAGATCGAAGCCGGGATCAGCCGTCACCGTCCGGACCGCCGGCCGCGCGCTGACGGCGCAGCTTGTCCCAGTAGGCCAGCCGCTTCTGGATCTCCCGCTCGAAGCCGCGCTCGACCGGACGGTAGAACTGCTCCCGGCGCATGTCTTCGGGGAAATAGTCCGCGCCGCTGAAGCCGTCCGGCGCGTCATGATCGTAGGCATAGCCCTTGCCGTAGCCGAGATCCTTCATCAGGTTCGTCGGCGCGTTCAGGATATGCGCGGGCGGCGCCAGCGAGCCGGTCGTCTTGGCGGCCCGCGCCGCCGCCTTGCTGGCCTTGTAGGCGGCGTTCGATTTCGGCGCGGTTGCCAGATAGATCACGCATTGTGCCAGCATCAGGTCCCCCTCCGGGGAGCCGATCCGCTCATAGGCGTCCCAGCAGGCCAGCGCCTGGGGCAGCGCCCCCGGATCGGCCATGCCGATATCCTCCGACGCGAACCGGGTCAGCCGGCGCATGATGTAGCCCGCGTCCTCCCCGCCGACCAGCATCCGCGACAGCCAATAGAGCGCCGCATCCGCGTCCGAGCCGCGCAGGGATTTGTGCAGGGCACTGATCAGGTTGTAATGCTCTTCCCGGTTCTTGTCGTAGACCGGTGCCCGGTGCTGCACCGTCTTGGCCAGCCCGGCACCGTCCAGCAACGGCTCCGGCGGCAGCAGGAAGATCTCTTCGGTCAGATTGAGCAGATAGCGCCCGTCCCCGTCCGCCATCGCCTTCAGAGCCTCGCGCCCGTCCGGGGTCAGCGGTAGGGCACGGCCCTCGATCTCCTCCGCCCGGGTCAGCAGCAGATCCAGCGCGGTATCGTCGAGCCGCCGCAGCACAAGCACCTGACACCGGGACAACAAGGCCGCATTCAGCTCGAAGGACGGGTTTTCCGTCGTCGCCCCGACGAGCACGACCGTGCCGTCCTCCACATAGGGCAGAAAGCCATCCTGCTGGGCCCGGTTGAAACGATGGATCTCGTCGATGAAGAGCAGCGTGCCGCGCCCCATCTGCCGCCGCTCCTTCGCCTTCTCGAACACCTTGCGCAAATCGGCAACGCCGGAGAACACGGCAGAGAGCGGCTCGAACTCCATGTCCGTGCCATCCGCCAGCAAACGGGCGATGGTGGTCTTGCCGCAGCCGGGCGGGCCCCAGAGCAGGATCGAGGCCACCCTCTGGCGTGCCAGCATACGGCCGAGCGGCGCTTCCGGGCCGAGCAGATGATCCTGCCCGACCACTTCGGTCAACGCCTTCGGACGCAGCCGGTCCGCGAGCGGCCTCGGTGCGTCGGCTTCAAACAGACTGGCCACCGGTCAGCCCTTGATTTCCGTCGTCAGCACCTGCCCCTCGCGGCGGATCGAAATCCGCCAGGCCTTCTTGGCTGACATCAGGGCCGGCTCAAGACTCGAGACCAGATCGATTGTGTCATCATTGATCTTCAGCACGACATCCCCCGGACGGAGCCCGACACGGGCCGCCGGTGATTGCCGCGTCACCTTGAGAACCACAACGCCCCGCGCCATATCGTCGAGCCCGTGTTCCAGGGCAAAGGCCGGCGACAGGTTCGCCACCTGGGCCCCGGACATCGGATGCTGGCCCCGCATGTCCCGAAGATCCGGCTCGGGCTGGGTGAGGGGCGCCTTCATCGGCACCTCGACAACCTGATGCGCGCCGCCCCGGAGGATTTCGATCCTTGCCGCGCCGCCGAGCGGACGGGTCGCCACGCGATACCGCAGGGCCTGCTCGTCCACGATTTCCCGGCCGCCCACTTTCAGGATGACATCGCCGATCCGGATGCCTGCATTGGCCGCCGGACCGTCAGGATAGACGTCGGTCACGGCCACGCCGACCGGCCGGGGCAAGCCGAACTGTTCCGCCAGATCCGAGGTCATGGTCTGACCGGATACACCGATCCAGGGCCGCACCACACTGCCTTCATCCACCCCGTCCAGAATGGTCCGCACCATGTTGGACGGCACGGCAAAGCCGATCCCGACGGACCCGCCACTGCCCTTCTGGTTGCTGTAGATCGCCGTGTTCACGCCGACCAGACGGCCATCCATGGAGATCAGCGCGCCGCCGGAATTGCCCGGGTTAATGGCCGCGTCGGTCTGGATAAAGAAGCTGTAATCGGTAATGCCGAGAGCTGTCCGGGCCAGAGCCGAGACAATCCCGCTGGTCACCGTCTGGCCGACGCCGAACGGGTTGCCAATGGCCAGCACGAGATCGCCCACTTCCAGCTCGTCGCTGTCGCGGATTTCAAGATGCGGCAGTTTCTCGCCGCCCGTGTCGATCTTCAGCACGGCCAGATCGGTACGCTCCTCCTGAAGCAGGATGGTGGCGTCGAACTCACGCCGGTCGGACAGTACGACGGTGATCTCGTCCGCGCCCTTGATGACGTGGAAGTTGGTCACGACCAGTCCGTCCTCACGCAGGATGACACCCGAGCCGAGCGATTGCGACGTGCGCTTGCGGGCTTCGCCCGGGAACACATCGCCGAAAAAACGCCGGAAAAAGGGATCGTCGAACAATGGCGATGCCCGGCGCTCTGTGACTTCCGCCCGGGCATAGATATTCACCACGGCAGGCCCGACCTTGCGTACGAGAGGGGCGAAGGAATACTGGATCTCCGCCCGCGTCTCCGGAACCTGTTTGGTGGTTTGCGCCGCCGCCGGACCCGGCCCTGAAAATGCCAGAAGAAGCGCCCCAAGACACGCCGTCAACGCCGTATAGCGAAGTACGAAACGGGCCCGGGAGGCAAAAAACCGAGGAGAATCAGCGCGGCTCATCTGTTGCATTTCCGTTGGTTGTCACAAAATTCAGTCACGGGTAGGCTATCCTATATGGGTTGTCGGCGCATGGGGCAAAAGGGACGCACCGGCAACACCGGACCGGGAATGGAGAGGTCAATGCCAGGCGCCCAAAACGCCGGGAAAGCCACGATTTCCAGAGCCGGAGAGCTCGCCGATGCGATCAGCTCCCTCGGTGACAGCGATGGCGAGATCAAACGCGCCCGCGCCTGTTACGATTCCCTCTACGCCTTGGCCTGCGATCACGCCAGCTCCGCCGACATAAGGGACCGCCTGATCTGCGGCGCCCTCAGGCTTGCCGCGTGCCACGCCCGGCGCAGCGAGTTGAGCGCCATCCATGACGTCCGGACCCATCTCCAGCGCTACGCCACCGGACATCCGGACGATCCCGGCATGCGGCGGGGCTATTGTGAATTGTCGGTCACCCTGTGCCTCGAATATGCACGGCACGGCAAAAGCCTGGAGGCCGACGCCACCTTCGAGGAGATCCGGGACATAGCCGCCCGCCACCCGACGGACCGGCAATTGCGCTCCACCCTGGCAAAAGCCATTGCCAACCGGATCGCCACCCATTGCGACCAGGGCCGGACCCGGGAAGCGCAACATCTGCACCGCTCTCTCTGCGCCCTGGCCGAAGTACCGAACAGCCAGCCCGACACGATCCATCACCGGGCAATCGGCAGCTTCAATCTGGCGGCGCATCTGGCCCAGACCGGCGCATCCGGGAAAGCCATCGAGCTTTATTTCGATCTGGCCTCCTTTACGGATACCAGGCGCCCATCCGCCGACCTGCAGGATGTGCTGGCCGATGCAGGTTTTGCCCTCATCACCCTGTTTGGCGACAGGGAAAAGCTGGCCGCGGCAGAAACGATCTATATGGATCTGAGGCAACGCGCGGCGGCAAGTATACTGATGCGCCAGAAGACCATGCTCGCGGCCTTTAACCTGATGACCGATTTCTGCCGGGATGGCGCCATCGGGAAAGCGCGTCACATCTATGACGACATTCTCGCTGCATCCGCCCAGGAAACCGCGAACAGCGAGATGGCCCTGCTGCATGCCAAGGCCTGCACCAACCTGCTGCTGACCGCGGACGCGCTCGACGAAGAAGCGCATGCCGATCTGCTCTGCCAGGAGCTCACGGCCCTTGTCGCCGAATGGCCGGACGAGCCGGAGATCTGGGAGATCGCGGCACGGCTGAGCACGCAAGACGGCGCATAACCGCTTCAGAGGTAACCCAGAGAGATATCAGACAAAAGAAAAGGCGGCCCGAAGGCCGCCTTTCATATTCCTGGAGCGACAGGCGCGATCAGATCGCGGCCGGCATCGCACCTTCGAGGGCTTCTTCTTCCTCGATCTGCATCGGACCGGAATCCTGGCCGCGGGCATCTTCGTCACGATCAACCAGTTCGATCACGGCCATCGGGGCGCTGTCGCCGTAGCGGAAGCCGGCCTTCAGGACACGGGTGTAACCGCCCTGACGTTCCTTGTAGCGCTCGGCCAGGACGTCAAACAGCTTGCGGACCATGATCGGGTCCTGCAGAGCCGACGTCGCCTGACGGCGGGCATGGAGGTCCTGGCGCTTGCCGAGGGTGATCAGCTTCTCAACAACGCTGCGCAGGTCTTTCGCCTTCGGCAGGGTGGTGATGATCTGCTCATGCTTGATCAGTGCGTTGGCCATGTTCTTGAACATGGCTTTGCGGTGGCTCGACGACCGGTTGAAACGCCGGCCCTTAAAACGATGTCGCATCGCGAAAACTCCAGTTTCGTATTCGTCAGCGCCTCACGGCACAAACAGTATTCAATTGCGCTCAGCCGATCAGAACGGCTCTTCGAGCCGCTTGGCGAGCTCTTCAATGTTGTCCGGCGGCCAGTTCGGGATATCCATGCCCAGCGCCAGGCCCATCTGACCAAGCACTTCCTTGATCTCGTTCAGGCTCTTCCGGCCGAAGTTCGGCGTGCGGAGCATTTCCGGCTCGGTCTTCTGAACGAGATCGCCGATATAGACGATGTTGTCGTTCTTCAGGCAATTCGCCGAACGGACGGACAGTTCCAGCTCGTCGACCTTGCGGAGCAGGTTCTTGTTGAACGGCAGCTCGGTCTTCTCTTCGGTCTCGACGACCTGCTGCGGCTCTTCGAAGTTGATGAAGAGCTGGAGCTGGTCCTGAAGAATGCGCGAGGCGTATGCCACGGCGTCTTCCGGGGTCAACGAGCCGTCGGTTTCGACAACCATGGACAGCTTGTCATAATCGGTGACCTGGCCAACGCGGGTGTTGTCCACCTTGTAGGTGACCTGACGCACCGGGCTGAAGATCGCATCGACCGGGATCAGGCCGATCGGCGCATCTTCCGGACGGTTGGCGCTGGCCGGGACATAGCCCTTGCCGGTCTCGACCGTGAACTCCATGGACAGGCTGGCACCGTTATCGAGCGTGCAGATCACCAGATCGGGGTTCATCACCTCGATCTCGGATCCGGCTTCGATCATGCCGGCCTTAACCTCGCCCGGGCCCTCGGCCTTCAGGCGCATCTTGCGCGGGCCTTCGCTGTGGGCCCGAAGCGCGATCGCCTTGATGTTGAGGACCATGTCGGTAACGTCCTCACGGACGCCGGCGACGGAGGAGAATTCATGCAGCACGCCATCGATCTGGACAGCCGTCACCGCCGCGCCCTGAAGGGACGACAGCAGGATACGCCGCAGAGCGTTGCCGAGGGTCAGACCGAATCCACGTTCCAGCGGCTCGGCCACGATCGTTGCCTTGCGGGCGGGATCCGAGCCCAATTGCACATCGAGCTTGTTTGGCTTGATAAGAGCCTGCCAGTTGTTCTGAATCACGGGGGTGACCTCATCGCTAACGAGACCCGCGGGCCTCTACCTTATGCTTTCGGCCCCAAAACAATCGTTTCGGGGCCACGGGCTGTACCGGTCGGGCGGCCAGGGCCGCCCTTGCAGCTTAAACCCGGCGCCGTTTCGGCGGACGGCAACCGTTGTGCGGGATCGGCGTAACATCGCGAATGGACGTCACGGCAAAACCCACGGCCTGCAGTGCGCGCAGAGCTGACTCACGTCCCGAACCCGGGCCGCTGATTTCGATCTCGAGAGTCTTCATGCCATGCTCGGCAGCTTTCTTGCCGGCATCCTCGGCCGCGACCTGCGCCGCGTACGGGGTGGACTTACGGGAACCCTTGAAACCCATCGCACCGGCGGAAGACCAGGAAATTGCATTTCCCTGGGCGTCGGTGATGGTGATCATGGTGTTGTTAAAGGATGCGCTCACATGCGCGACACCGGAAGTGATGTTCTTCCGTTCGCGGCGTTTCACGCGCCCCTGGGTAGGTTGTTTTGCCATTAAATTGCCGCTCCGGCTTGTCGGGTAAAACCCGAATTATTTCTTCTTACCCGCGATAGCCTTCGCCGGGCCCTTACGGGTCCGCGCGTTGGTGTGGGTCCGCTGTCCGCGCACCGGCAGGCCTTTACGATGGCGCAGGCCGCGATAGCAACCCAGATCCATCAAACGCTTGATGTCCATCGCGATCTTACGGCGCAGATCGCCTTCGACCACCTGATCGCGGTCGATGACTTCACGCAGCCGCGCGACTTCATCTTCAGTCAGTTCATGCACACGGCGTTCCTGCGGAATACCGACGCTCTCACAGATCTTCGTGGAGGTGGTCCGGCCGATACCATGTATGTAAGTCAAAGCAATCTCGACACGCTTTTGCGTCGGGATATTCACGCCTGCGATGCGCGCCACTGGCAAACTCCTCAGTACAACGCTTGTCAGCGTCCAACAAAAATACGGGTCATCTGACCCAGGCACCCAACTCGGAAAATCCGCGCGAGCAAGTGCGCACGGTTTCACTGAAACCGAGGGCGCGGAGTATACTCAACCGGATTGCCGAGTCAACCGGTTTACCCACACCTTCAAACAGTCCGGTCAAGCCGCCACGATAGTGTCGATCTGACCACTCACTTCAGTGATGGACGCCATTCCGTCCACACTCTTCAACGCACCACGTTCCGCAAAGTACGGAATGATCGGTGCCGTCTGTTCCTTGTATACCTCAAGACGCTTGCGCAGCGTCTCCTCGGTATCGTCACTGCGCCGCTCGGCTTCCGGGGTCTCCGCGATGCGGGACCGGATCCGGTCGAACAGGATATTCTCGTCCACTTTCAGCTCGATCACATGATCGATCCGAAGGCCTTTTTCGGCCAGCATGATATCCAGCGCTTCCGCCTGGGCTACCGTGCGCGGGAAACCATCAAGGATGAAACCGTTCTTGCAGTCATCCTGATCGACGCGCTCGGAGATCATCTGGACCATAACGTCGTCCGAGACCAAACCGCCTGAATCGATAATGCTCTTTGCCTTCAGGCCAACGTCACTGCCCGAAGCAATCGCGGCCCGCAGCATGTCACCGGTAGAGAGCTGAACTATCTTGAACTTCTCTTCCAGACGTTTCGCCTGGGTGCCCTTACCGGCACCCGGAGGGCCGAGCAGTATCAAATTCATCGACGTTTCCCCCTCAGTTTCGATTTTTTAATCAGCCCCTCATACTGGTGTGCCAGCAGATGCGATTGAATCTGGCTCACAGTGTCCATTGTCACCGTCACCACGATGAGCAGGCTTGTTCCCCCGAAATAGAATGGCACTTGATATTCGCTGATCAGGATCTCCGGCAGGATACAGATCGCCGCGAGATAGGCGGCCCCCAGCACCGTGAGCCTGGTCAGGACATAATCAAGATAGTCGGCGGTATTCTTGCCCGGACGGATACCGGGTACGAAGCCGCCATATTTACGCAGGTTGTCGGCGGTCTCCGCCGGATTGAACACGATCGCCGTGTAGAAGAAGGCAAAGAACACGATCAGGCTGACGAAGATCGCCATGTAGAGCGGCTGCCCCCGGCCGACCATCGCCGTGAAGGTGCTCAGCCACTCCGGGCCGCCACCGCTGGCCGCCGTCATCTGCGCGACCGTTACCGGCATCAGCAGCAGAGAGCTGGCGAAGATCGGTGGGATCACACCCGCGACGTTGATCTTCAGCGGCAGGTGAGAACTCTCGCCCCCGAACATCCGGTTGCCCTGCTGGCGCTTCGGATACTGCACCGTGATCCGGCGCTGGGAGCGCTCGACGAACACAATGCCGGCAATCACTGCAACCGCCATGATCATGATCAGCACGATGATGGCAGCGGACAGCGCCCCGGTGCGGCCAAGCTCAAGCATGCCGACCAATGCTGTCGGAAGCTGTGCCACGATACCGGTGAAGATGATCAGGGAGATGCCGTTACCAACGCCGCGCGCGGTAATCTGCTCGCCCAGCCACATCAGGAAGACCGTACCGCCGACCAGCGTGATCACCGCGGTCGCACGGAAGAAGATACCCGGGTTCCCGACCGCCGTACCGTCGGCCATGGATTCAAGACCGGAGGCGATACCATAGGCCTGGAAGGCCGCCAGCAGCACCGTCAGGTAACGGGTATACTGATTGATCTTCTTGCGCCCGGCCTCGCCTTCCTTCTTCAGGGTCTCGAGGCTGGGGGAGACCGCGGTCATCAACTGCATGATGATGGCCGCGGAGATGTAAGGCATGATGTTCAGCGCAAAGATCGTCATCCGCCCGAGGGCACCGCCCGCGAACATGTCGAACATGCCGAGGATACCGCCCGAATTCTGCTGGAAGATCTGCTCCAGCACCGCGGGATCGATACCCGGGATCGGGATGTAGGTCCCAAGACGATAAATGATCAACGCACCCAGTGTGAACCAGATGCGCTTCTTGAGTTCCGCCGCTTTCGCGAAGGCCCCAAAATTGATCGATGACGCGTATTGCTCGGCGCTGGAAGCCATTTCACTGAACCCAATCAGTCGGTGGAGGAGTCGCCCGCCTCTTCAGCCGGCTTAGCGGCCGGAGCCGTAACCGTCACGGAGCCGCCGGCCTTTTCAACAGCTGCGATCGCAGCCGCGGAGGCACCGGAAACTTCCACCTTTACCTTGGCTTTCAGCTCGCCCGTTGCAAGCAGGCGCACACCGTCGCGCACCCGGCCGACAAGACCGGCTGCCTTCAGGGCAGCGGTATCGATCGTCTTCTTGCCATCAAGCTTGCCCGCATCGATTGCCGCCTGGATCGAGCCGACATTAACCGGCGCGAATTCCTTGCGGAACGGATTCTTGAAGCCACGCTTCGGCAGACGCCGATGGATCGGCATCTGGCCGCCTTCGAAGCCATTAATGGCGACGCCGGAGCGAGAGGTCTGGCCCTTCTGACCTTTACCGGCAGTCTTGCCGAGGCCGGAACCGGCGCCACGACCGACCCGTTTGGCGGGCTTGTGCGCGCCCGGATTGTCGCGAAGTTCGTTGAGTTTCATCGTTCTTGCCCTCGTTCCGGCGCAAGGCCGGATCGCCTAGATGTTCTGCCTGGCCGCCTTAGGACGCGTCTACGACGCGCACCAGATGGGCGACCTTGCTGATCATGCCGCGGACCGCCGGAGTATCTTCCAGCGTGCGCGTGCGGTGCATTTTGTTCAGACCCAAGCCGACCAGGGTCTGCTCCTGGTCCTTGGTCCGGCCGATCGGGCTGCCGGTCTGGGTGACCGTGACCGTCGTGGCCGCTTTTTTCTTGGTTGCCGCCATGGCTCTTCTCCGTCCTTAGGCCTGAGCCGCTTCGGCTTCGCCAGGAGCCCGGCCGAAGATCTCAGCGACCTTCTTGCCACGCTTGGCAGCAACCGAACGCGGGGACCTGACGTTTTTCAACGCTTCAAAGGTCGCCTTGATCATGTTGTGCGGGTTGGACGTCCCGGTGGATTTCGCCACCACGTCCTGCATTCCCAGCGCTTCGAAGATCGCACGCATCGGGCCACCGGCGATGATGCCGGTACCAGCCGGAGCCGAGCGCAGGATCACGCGACCGGCACCGAAGCGCCCGCCGATATCGTGATGCAGCGTACGGCCCTCGCGCAGCGGCACACGGACCATGCCGCGCTTCGCCTGCTCGGTTGCCTTGCGGATCGCTTCCGGCACTTCACGGGCCTTGCCCGCACCGTACCCGACGCGACCGCGACCGTCACCGACGATCACGATGGCGGCGAAGCCAAACCGGCGACCGCCCTTCACAACCTTCGCGACGCGGTTGATACCGACCAGCTTTTCAACCAGTTCCGGATCTTCGCGCGTGTCGCGATCTCTTCTTTCGCCTCGTGCCATGTTCCGGCCCTTTCTAGAACTTCAGTCCGGCTTCACGGGCAGCGTCGGCCAAGGCCTTGACGCGTCCATGATACCGGTAGCCGCCACGGTCGAACACGACGTCGGTGACGCCCTTGCCTACCGCACGCTCGCCGATCAGCTTGCCGATCTCCGCGGCCGCGGACTTGTCCGCACCCGTCTTGAGCTGCTCGCGCATTGCCTTCTCGAGAGAAGATGCGCTCACCAGGGTCTCGCCCTTCAGATCGTCGATGACCTGAGCATAGATGTTCTTGGAAGACCGGAACACAGAGAGCCGGGCCTTGCCATTTGTTTTGGCGCGCAGCGCGGCACGGGTCCGCTGGCGGCGACGCTGGAAGAGTTGTTTTGATGTCAGCATGCCACGAATCCTTACTTCTTCTTGCCTTCCTTGCGGAGGACGGTCTCGGTCGCGTACTTGACGCCCTTGCCCTTGAAGGGCTCCGGCGGACGATACCCGCGGATTTCCGCCGCGATCTGACCTACCTGCTGCTTGTCGGCACCATGGATCGAAATTGCCGTCGGGCGCTCACACTTCATGGTGATGCCTTCCGGGATCGGATAGTTCACCGGGTGGCTGAAACCGAGGGCCAGAACAAGGTTCTTGCCTTCGACTGCCGCACGATAACCGACGCCGTTAATTTCCAGGTTGATCGTGAAGCCATCCGACACGCCGGTGACGGCGTTCTGGACGCGGGCACGCATGGTGCCCCACATCGCACGGGAACGCTTGGAGGCGTTCTTCGGCTTCACGGTGACCAGGTTGTCCTCGATCACGATGTCTACTGCATCGCTCATCGGAACAGAAAGCTGGCCGAGTTTGCCCTTCGCGGAGAAAGCATCAGCGTCGATCTCGACGGTGACGCCACTCGGAAGAGCGACCGGATTTTTCCCAATACGTGACATTCGCTCGGCTCCGATCAGAATACCTTGCAGAGGACTTCGCCGCCAACATTGGCAGCGCGGGCCTCATTGTCGGAAAGGATGCCACGCGGCGTCGACAGGATCTGGATACCCAGACCGTTGTAGCACCGCGGCAGATCCTTGATCTTTGAGTACACCCGGCGGCCAGGGCGGGAAACGCGATGAATCTCGCGAATGACCGGCTCGCCGTCATGGTACTTCAGTTCAATCTTCAGCTCGCCAATGCCTTTGCGTACTTCGGCGCTGGAGTAGCCGCGAATGAAACCTTCGCGCTTCAGCACTTCGAGCACATTGCTCCGCATTTGCGATGCCGGGCTGACCACAACGCTTTTACCAGCAGTTTGGCCGTTCCGGATTCGGGTCAGCATGTCCCCGAGAGGATCACTCATCGTCACTGTCAGACTCCTCTCTTACCAGCTTGACTTAACCATGCCCGGGATCTGGCCAATCGAGCCAAGATCACGCAGGGCAATACGGGACATCTTCAGCTTGCGATAGTAACCGCGCGGGCGGCCACTGACCTCGCACCGGTTACGAAGACGGATCTTCGCACCATCGCGCGGCAGCTCGTTCAGCTTCAGACGGGCTTTAAACTGCTCTTCCAGGGGGAGATCCTTGTCGCAGGCAATCGCCTTGAGGCGCGCCCGCTTTCCGGCATCCCGCTGGACAATTTTCCCGCGGCTCTTGTTCTTTTCAATCGCGCTTTTCTTCGCCATGACTCTTCTCCAGCCCGATCAGTTCACGAACGGGAAGTTAAAGCGACGCAGCAGTTCGCGCGCCTCATCATCGGTATTGGCAGTCGTCACCACGACGATCTCCATGCCCCGGATGTGGTCGACCTTGTCGTAGTCGATTTCCGGGAACACGATCTGCTCTTTCAGGCCCATCGAATAATTGCCGCGCCCATCGAAGCTCTTCGGGCTGAGACCACGGAAGTCACGCACGCGCGGCAGGGCGATGTTCACCAGACGATCCAGGAACTCGTACATCCGTTCGCGGCGGAGGGTGACTTTACAGCCGATCGGCATGCCCTCGCGGAGCTTGAAGCCTGCAATGGACTTCTTCGCGCGGGTCACAATCGGGCGCTGACCGGTGATGATGGCAAGCTCTTCCGCAGCGGCTTTAACCCGCTTGGAATCCTGCACCGCTTCACCGACGCCGATATTGACGACGACTTTCTCGATCGACGGGCACATCATCGGGTTCGCGTACTTGAACTCCGACAACATTCCCGGCTTGATCTCGGTATTGTAAACTTCTTTTAATCGCGACATGTCTGGCCTCGTTTCGAGCGCGCTTAAGCGTCGAGCACTTCGCCGGACCGTTTCGCGAAGCGGACCTTGCGGCCATCCTCGAGAGTACGGATCCCGACGCGCGTCGGCTCGTTTGATTTCGGGTCGATATGCGCAACGTTCGATACGTGAACGGGCGCTTCTTTCTCAATAATACCGCCGGCGGTGGTCTGGGTCGCACGCGTGTGGCGCTTGACCATGTTCACACCTTGAACCAGGACACGGTTCTCATCCGTGATGACGCGCAGAATTTCGCCCGTCTTTCCCTTGTCCCTGCCAGTGGTGACGACGACCTTGTCGCCCTTCTTCACCTTGAACTTCGTTGCCATCACAGCACCTCCGGTGCAAGCGAGACGATTTTCATGAACTTCTTGGCACGAAGTTCACGGGTCACCGGACCAAAGATACGGGTCCCGATCGGCTCGTTCTGCTTGTTGATGAGCACCGCGGCGTTGTTGTCGAACCGGATCGAGGAGCCGTCGTTACGACGGATTTCCTTGGCGGTCCGGACGATAACGGCCCGAAGCACTTCACCCTTTTTCACGCGGCCCCGCGGAATTGCTTCCTTAACGGAGACCACAATCACATCACCGACGGCAGCGACTTTGCGCTTGGAACCGCCGAGGACCTTGATGCACTGGACGCGGCGCGCGCCGGAATTGTCAGCGACATCAAGGTTTGACTGCATTTGGATCATGTCGTCGTTCCCTGCCGCTTAGGCGTTGCTGCCTGCATCATCGACGACAACGGTCCAGTTCTTGCGCTTCGAAATCGGAGCACACTCCTGGATCCGCACAATGTCGCCAATCTTGTACTGGTTCTGCTCGTCATGCGCAGCGAATTTCTTCGAGCGCTTGATAAACTTCTTGTAGATCGGATGCATGACGCGGCGTTCGACGCGAACGACGATAGATTTCTCGCCCTTGTCGCTTACCACGGTGCCCTGCAAAATTCGCCTCGGCATTTCTCGTCTCCTAAATCCAACGCTGCTTAAGCGCTGGCCTGCCCGTGCAGGATCGTCTTGATGCGCGCGATCTCACGGCGCACCTGCCGCATCCGCGCAGTGTTTTCCAGCTGACCGTTGGCGCGCTGAAAACGAAGGTTGAAGGCCTCCTTCTTCAGATCCACCAGGCTGGTTTTCAGCTCATCGCCCGTCTTGGCACGAAGATCTGTTGCTGCCTTGTTTGCCATCATTCTCTCCCGCGGCCTTATTCGCCGAGTCGGGCAACGAAGCGCGTATCAAGCGGAAGCTTGGCGGCGGCAAGCGTAAACGCTTCCTCAGCCAGTTCCCGCGGAACGCCTTCGAGCTCGAACATGATCCGACCGGGCTTAACACGGGCGACCCAGAATTCAGGGGTACCCTTGCCCTTACCCATACGTACTTCCGCCGGCTTCGACGACACCGGAACATCCGGGAAAATCCGGATCCACACCCGGCCGGAACGGCGGATGTGACGGGTGATGGCACGACGGGCCGCTTCGATCTGACGGGCGGTGACGCGCGCTGGCGCCAGAGCCTTCAGGCCGAACGAACCGAAATTCAGTGTCGTACCGCCTTTTGCGTTTCCGTGGATCCGGCCTTTGTGGGCCTTACGGAATTTTGTGCGCTTCGGACTAAGCATCTATCTAACCTCTATCCTATCCGCCTGCTCAGCGCTGATGGCCGGGCTGGTCGGTAAGCCGCTTTTCGTGGGCGAGCGGATCGTGTTCCAGAATCTCACCCTTGAAGACCCAAACCTTGACGCCACAGGCGCCGTAGGTGGTCTGTGCGGTGGACTCGCCGTAATCGATATCCGCACGCAGCGTGTGCAGCGGAACGCGGCCTTCACGATACCATTCGGTCCGGGCGATTTCCGCGCCGCCGAGACGGCCCGCGCAGTTGATCCGGATGCCCTGGGCGCCAAGACGCATGGCCGACTGAACGGCCCGCTTCATGGCACGACGGAAAGCAACCCGGCGCTCCAGCTGCTGCGCGATGTTATCGGCAACCAGCTTGGCGTCGATTTCCGGCTTCCGGATCTCGAGGATGTTCAGGCTCACTTCGGTCCCGACCATCTTGGAGAGATCCTGACGGAGCTTCTCGATATCCTGGCCCTTCTTGCCGATCACAACACCCGGACGGGCGGTGTAGATGGCAACGCGGCAGCGCTTTGCCGGCCGCTCGATGACGATCCGGGAAACACCGGCCTGCGCCAGGCGCTTATGGAGATACCGGCGCATACGAATGTCTTCGTGCAGCAGATCGCCATAATCCTTGGCAGCGAACCAACGGGAATCCCAGGTCCGGTTGATGCCGAGGCGAAGCCCGATCGGATTAACTTTATGACCCATTATTCGGTCTCCCCGCGCTCACGCACGACAACGGTCAGGTGCGAGAACGGCTTCATGATTTTGCCGACACGACCCCGCGCCCGCGGACGGAAGCGCTTCATGACGATGCTCTTGCCGACGGAAGCTTCCTTAACGAAAAGCCGGTCAACATCGAGCTGATGATTATTCTCAGCATTCGCGATCGCGGACTGCAGAAGCTTCTTCACATCGTCCGAGATGCGGCGGCGGGAGAAGGTCAGGGCCGCGAGGGCCTTTTCCACATCCATGCCGCGGATCATCTGCGCGACGACATTCAGCTTCTGCGGGCTCACCCGCACATTGCGGAGCACCGCTTTCGCCTCGGTATCGTCCAGTCGGCGTTCGACCGCACTCTTGCCCATGGTCTCTGCTCCAGTCCTAGCGCCGCGACTTCTTATCGGCCGTATGGCCGTAATAAGTGCGGGTCGGCGCGAATTCGCCGAGTTTGTGTCCGACCATGTTCTCGGTCACGAGGACCGGAATGAATTTCTGGCCATTATGAACCCCGAAGGTCAATCCGACGAACTGCGGCAGAACCGTCGACCGGCGTGACCAGGTCTTGATGACCTCGTTACGACCGGACGCGCGCGACGCATCGGACTTCTTCAGGAGATACCCGTCAACAAACGGGCCTTTCCAAACAGAACGTGACAACGTCTATCTCCTCTTACTTCCGGCGCCGACGCACAATAAGGCGATCGGTTTTCTTGTTGCTGCGCGTACGCTTACCTTTAGTCGGCTTACCCCACGGGGTCACCGGATGGCGACCGCCCGAGGTCCGGCCTTCACCACCACCGTGCGGGTGATCGACCGGGTTCATCACGACACCGCGAACGTGCGGGCGCTTGCCGAGCCAGCGGGAACGGCCCGCCTTGCCAAGCTTTACGTTCTGCTGATCCGGGTTTGACACCGCACCGACAGTTGCCATGCATTCGCCGCGAACCATCCGCACTTCACCGGAGGTGAGGCGCAGCAGGGCATAACCCTGGTCGCGACCGACGATCTGCACGTAAGCACCGGCGGAACGGGCAATCTGACCGCCCTTGCCTGGCTTGAACTCCACATTGTGGACGATCGTGCCAACCGGAATGCTCTTCAGAGGCATCGCATTACCCGGCTTGATGTCCTGGCGCTCACCGGCGATGACCTTGTCACCGGCCTTGAGGCGCTGAGGAGCCAGGATGTAGGCGAGCTCACCATCGTCGTATTTGATCAGCGCAATGAACGCGGTCCGGTTCGGATCGTATTCAAGCCGCTCAACCGTCCCCGACACGTCGAACTTGCGACGCTTGAAGTCGATGATGCGGTATTTACGCTTATGTCCGCCGCCACGCCAGAAGGAAGTGGTGCGGCCAGTATTATTCCGTCCGCCGGACTTGGTCAGACCGCGGGTCAGTGCTTTGACCGGCTTGCCTTTCCAGAGTTCCGAACGGTCGACGATCACCAGTTCACGCTGGGACGGCGTCGTCGGATTGAATGTCTTCAACGCCATGGATCAGACCCCCTGCGTAACATCGATGTCCTGACCGTCCTCGAAAGTGACGATCGCTTTCTTGTAGTCGGACCGCTTGCCGAGCTTGCCACGGAAGCGTTTCACCTTGCCTTTGGTCAGCACGGTGTTGACGGCTTTGACCTTGCGATCGAACAGCCGTTCAACAGCGACCTTGATCTCCGGCTTGGTCGCGTCGAGGGTGACTTCGAAAGTCACCTGGCCGAACTGCGATCCGAGGCTGGATTTCTCGGTGACGATCGGGCGGACGATGATGTCGTACGCACGCTCGTCGCTCAGCCGAACTTGGCTGGCATTGTAAGGACGCATGCTCATTTCAGGCGAGCCTCCAGGCTTTCCACCGCCGCCTTGGTCAGGACCAAGGTGTCCCTGCGGAGGATGTCATAGACGTTCGCGCCCTGCTCCGGCAGCACATCCACATTCGGGATGTTCCGCGCGGCCCGGGCAAAACCCTCGTCCAGCGCACTGCCACCGATGAACAGAACCGATTTCCAACCGAGAGCCGTAAGCTTCTTGGCCAGTTCCTTGGTCTTGGTCTCGCCAGCCGCATCATCGATCACGATCAGCTTGCCTTCGGCCTGCTTTGCAGACAGAGCCGAGCGCATGCCGAGCTTGCGGACCTTCTTCGGCAGGGCAAACCCGTGGTCGCGGGAAACCGGACCATGGGAGATGCCGCCGCCGCGATACTGGGTAGCCCGCAGCGAGCCCGCACGGGCCCGGCCGGTACCTTTTTGCTTGAACGGCTTCTTTGTCGTGCCGCTGACCTGGGAAATCGTCTTGGTCGCGTGGGTACCGGCACGGCGCTTGGCCAGCTGCCAGTTTACCACACGGGCAAGGATATCCCGGCGCGGCTCGACGGCGAACACGGAGTCCGCGACTTCAATGTCGCCGGACTTCTTGTTGTCGAGTGTCGTAACAGGAAGCTTCATGACCCTCAGTCCTTATTCTCGGCATTGTCGTCAGCCGAGGTTTCGGCTTCGGCCGGAGCATCAGCAGCGGCTTCGACAACTTCGGGCTCGGCAACCTCTTCCGCGGCCGGCATGCGCACTGCAGCCGGGAACGGAAGATTTTCAGGCTGCTTCACCTTGATGGCATCGGAAATCAGAACCCAGCCGCCCTTGGCGCCCGGAACCGATCCCTTGACCAGGATCAGACCACGATCGACGTCGAGCTGAACCACTTCGAGGTTCTGCGTCGTCACCCGCTCGTCGCCCATGTGGCCGGCCATCTTCTTGCCCTTCCACACACGTCCCGGATCCTGGGAGTTACCCGTGGAACCGTGTGCGCGGTGGGAGATGGAGACACCGTGGGAGGCGCGCATGCCGCCGAAATTGTGCCGCTTCATGGCACCGGCGAAACCCTTACCGATCGAGGTGCCGACAACGTCGACCTTCTGACCGGCAACGAAATGGTCTGCGGTGATTTCCGCGCCGACCTCAATAAGAGCATCGGGACTGACACGGAATTCGGCCAGCTTCCGCTTCGGCTCGACTTTCGCTTTCGCGAAATGGCCACGCATCTGCTTGCTGACGCGCTTGACCTTGGCAACGCCAACGCCGAGCTGAACGGCGCTGTAGCCGTCATTCTCTTCGGTGCGGACACCTACCACCTGGCAGCTATCCATCTTAAGGACCGTGACCGGAACGTGATCACCTGTATCGGTGAACACCCGGGTCATGCCCATCTTCTGTGCGATTACTCCGGAACGCATGAATCTATTCCTTCAGCGTTAGAGCTTGATTTCGACGTCAACACCGGACGCGAGATCAAGCTTCATCAGAGCGTCGACCGTCTGCGGGGTCGGGTCGACGATGTCCAGAACCCGCTTATGAGTGCGGATTTCGAATTGCTCACGGCTCTTCTTGTCGATGTGCGGACCGCGAAGAACGGTGAAGCGCTCGATACGGGTCGGCAGCGGGATCGGGCCCTTGACCTGCGCGCCAGTGCGCTTCGCCGTGTTCACGATTTCGCCGGTCGACTGATCAAGGATCCGATGATCGAATGCCTTGAGGCGAATTCTAATGTTTTGACTGTCCATATTCTTCAATCTCCGGCTCGGTAACCGAGCCCAATGTCCAGCTTTACTCGACGATTTTGGCGACGACGCCGGCGCCGACGGTGCGGCCACCTTCGCG
>NZ_CAXBDC010000029.1:0-43284 GCF_963974195.1 uncultured Nisaea sp. | reverse complement strand
GGTGTCCGTGCCGTCGGTTGCGTCAATCGTATCGTCGCCGGCACCGCCGTCGATGACATCATTCCCGGCGCCGCCGGTGATCTCATCGTTACCTGCGCCGCCGTCCAGGACGTCGTCGCCGTCGCCAGCGGAGACGGTATCGTTGCCGCCGAGGGCGGAGATGGTGTCGGCATCGTTGGTGCCGACGAGGGTGTCATCACCGTCCGTCCCGGTTATCGGGCCGGTGACGAAACTGAGGCTTGTGCCGTTTTCGCCAACGGACACATTGATCGATTCGAAATCGCCTTCGATGGAGAAATAATATTCGGGCCAGCCATTGCCGTCCGTGTCGATGACGACATAGGTGGTCCCGTAATAATTCATCAGCGAGACATCGTCGGAATCAAGACTGATGTCGGTCAGAAGCAGGGTGTCGCTGCCGTCCAGTTTGAGGTGGTCGCCCTGGAATTCGGAGGCCTTGCCGGTGATCAGGTCGCTGCCGTCGCCGCCATCGATGGTGTCGTATCCGCGGCCGCCTTCGATGGTGTCGTCACCGTCGCCGCCCGAAAGGCTGTCATTGCCGTCGCCACCGGTGATCTGGTCATTGCCCGCGCCGCCATGGATGGTGTCGTGCTCATCGCCGCCATCCAGAACGTCGTCGCCGGTGCCGCCGTCGAGACTGTCATTGCTGCCGGCGCCGGTCAGCGTGTCATCTCCGGCGCCGCCGATGAGTGTGTCACGGCCGTAGCTGCCGCTCAGGCTGTCATCGCCATCGCCGCCATCGATAGCGTCATTACCGCCGCCACCGATGATCGTGTCGTTACCGCTTCCGCCCTGGAGAGAGTCATTGCCATAACTGGCGCGCAGATAATCGTTCCCGGCACCGCCATCGATGGTGTCGTTGCCGCCGCGTCCGGAGATCGTGTCGTCGCCGTCCCCGCCGGAGATCAGATCGTTGCCCGACTCGGCGAAAATGCTGTCGTTGCCGGCTCCGCCGTCAATGCTGTCATTGCCGCCGCGCCCGGAGATCGTATCGTCGCCGGCTCCGCCGAGAAGCGTGTCCCTGCCGCTGTCGCCGGACAGAAGATCGTCGCCCGCGCCGCCATCGATGGTGTCGCTGCCGCCCCGGCCATAGAGCGTGTCGTTGCCATCACCGCCGTTCAGCGCGTCATTGCCGTAATCACCGGAGACAGTATCGTCGCCGGCACCGCCATCGAGGCTGTCATTACCGCCGCGGCCCCGGATCAGGTCGTTGCCGTCACCGCCCTGGATGGTGTCGTTGTTGTAGTCCCCGGAGATGGTGTCGTCGCCAGCCCCGCCATCGATGCTGTCATTGCCCGCACCGCCGGTGATCCGGTCATTGTCGGCGCCGCCAAGAATGGTGTCGCTGCCCTGGCCGCCGGTGATTGTGTCCTCACCCGCGCCGCCGTCGAAATAATTGTTGCCGCTGGTATCGCGCAGGGCGTCGTCGCCGCCATTGCCGATGATCGTATCGTTGCCGTGACCGCCGGAGAGGGTCTCCGCATCATCGCCGCCATGAAGATAGTCTTCGCCGTTATCGCCGAACAGGCTGTTGCTGCCATCGCCGCCATACAGCGTGTCATTGCCATCGCCGCCGCTCAGCGTGTCGTCGTCTGCTTCGCCATAGAGAATATCGGCACCGTCACCGCCGACCAGATAGTCTCTGCCATCGCCGCCAAAAAGCTGGTCGTTGCCGCCCGCGCCGGAGAGCGTGTCACGATCTCCATACCCATAGATCGAATCATCATCGGACGAGCCGGTGATGGCGTCACGGTCATTATCGCCGGTAATCAAACCAGACCTCTGAGTATCTCTGTCATACGACGAGCGCCGTGCCATTTTTTTGCTCCGGTTCGCGGGCGATTGCGGCTGTGTTCTATAGCCGGGAAGTCCGTTGACCTTACGTTACCTTGGAATACGGATGTTTGAGGATAATTTCAATAAAAATTTATCTAAATTCATCCTATTAGGAGGTGACGTGGACCCTGACTTTATCGGGCAACCACTAAGAAATGGTTATCTTTGTGCGACATAAAAGTAAATTTATATGCATTGACGATCTGTTTGGAGGCAATCGCGCCGCCAGTCGCCCGCTACATTGACGGGGTATCTATTTTGTTTCTCTTTGCCAATTCAGAACCGGGACATGAGCGTATCGGGCATCTCTGCGATGACGGAAATGCGCGCCAGGGAATAGAGCCAGAAGATAGAAGTAAGTAAACTACCAGTTGGGGGAAAATGAGATGACCATCAAGATATGGGGGCGTCCGTCGTCAGCGCGGACGCAGAAGGTGCTGTTAGCCATGGCTGAGCTCGGCCTGCCGCATGAGCTTGTTTTGGCCAGCGGGACCATGGGAGCGGGCGGCCATGTGGCGAAAGGGAATCAGGCTTTCGGGGTGGTGAATACGCCGGAATACAGGGCGATGAATCCGAACGGCACGGTGCCGACGATCCTGGATGACGGCTTCGTTCTCTGGGAATCGAACGCGATCCTGCAATATCTTGCGATGAAATACGATCCGGACGGGTTCTACGGCGCGGACATTGCGTGCTTCGTGTCGGCCAGCCGCTGGATCATGTGGGAGAATAACGAGCTGATCCCGCCGATGCATACCCTGGTGAAACATACCATCAGGCTGCCGGAGGAGCAGCGCGAGCCCGCTGTTGCGGAGGCGGCCCGGACGGCATTGCTCAAGGCATGGGATATTGTCGAGGATCAGCTCTCCCGGACAGAACATATCGCGGATGATCGCTGGAGCTACGGCGATATTCCGATGACGATCCGGGTGCATCGCTGGGCGCTTCTGGCGGGAGAGGAAGCGCTGTCGCCGAACCTTGCGCGTTACTACGGCCAGGTGTCCGCCCGGCCGAGTTTCGATGCAATTCGTGATCCGGCGATGCATCTGGCGGGATAAAGAAAAAGGCCCCCGGGGACGCAATCTGTCTCCGGGGGCCTTTCTTGTAACTGAGCCTAGATGAACGGCGTGTCGATGTAATAGTGACCGCCCTGAACAACCTTCTTCAGATCGCTGCCATCCATCTCCCAATAGGAAACGCCGTCGTTGGCGGCGGATGTGATCTGGATATCCGCATTGCCGTCGCCATTGACGTCTGCAATGTCTGTGATGCTCTCGCCGGCACCGAGGGACTTCACGAAGCCCTTGTTGGTCGCCATCGAGCCATCCATCTCCCAGACCGTGACCGCACCGGTCGCGGTGTTTTCCGCCAGGATGTCCGCCTTGCCGTCGCCGTTGAAGTCGGCCAGGCCGCGGACGGCCCAGTCGGCGGTAAGATCACCCGCATACCCGGCATTGAGCAGGGTGGCGCCATCCATCTCCCAGACCGAGACCGCACCGCTGTCGCTGCGCACCAGCATGTCGTCCGTGCCGTCGCCATTGAAGTCCGCGAAGCCTTCGACGGACCAGCCGCTGTTGAGGGTGCCGACATAGCCCTTGTTCGAGGCGACGCCGCCATTCATTTCCCAGACCGAGACGGTGCCGTCGGCGGTATTCCGAAGGACCAGATCGTCCGTGCCGTCGCCATTCATGTCGGAGACATGCTCGACGGACCAGTCGGAGTTCAGGGTGCCGGCATCGCTCTTGCCCGAGGCCGTGCCGCCATCCATTTCCCAGACCGAGACGGTGCCGGTATTGCTGCTGCGCAGAAGCAGATCGTCCTTGCCGTCGCCATTGAAGTCGGCAACCGATTCCAGAGTCCAGTCCGCACCGATGGTCCCGGCATTGCTCTTTTCGAGCGCTGTGGAGCCATCCATGCGCCAGACCGAGGCGGTTCCGTTATCGTTCCGGGCGAGGAAGTCTTCCTTGCCGTCACCGTCGAAATCGCCAGTACCGAGAATATCCCAGTTGTTACCGAGGAAGCCGGAGAAGCCCTTGGCCGGCTCGTCTGTTCCGTCGATTTCCCAGACCGAGACCGCATCGGTGGCACTGTTCCGGATCAGCAGATCGTTGGTGCCGTCGCCGTTGAAGTCCTTGATGGCCTCAACCGACCAGTTGTCGTCCAGGGTGCCGAGATTGCTGCGCTCGACCACGACGGAGCCTTCCATGGCCCAGGCCGTGACCTTGCCGCTATCGTCGTTGCGCCAGATCATGTCCTCGTCGCCATCGCCGTCGATATCCGTCGAGGTCAGGAGGGACCAGCCGGATTCCCACGATGCGTTCGCGGTGAGTTCGATCTGTTCGACATTCTGGAAGTCCGCGCCGTCACGGGCATCCCGGATATTGATGAAGGCCCGGTCGAAGCCGTCTCCACCGTCAATCACCTGATCGTCCGCATCGGCATAGAGGCTGTCGGCACCGTCGCCGCCATGCAGGCTGTCCGCGCCATCGTCGCCGCTGACCCGGTCGTCGCCGGCACCGCCATAGATCACATCGTCGCCAGCCAGGCCGTTGAGAGTGTCGTTCCCGGCCAGTCCGTCCAGCGTATCGTCAAGTTCGGTCGCGCCGAGGGAGTCGTCGCCCTCGGTGCCGTAGATGGCGTCGTCTTCCCCGTCGTCTTCGCCCGCATCGGCGGAGAAGGTGAGGGTGGTGTCGCCATCGGCGGAAACAGTCACGCTTTCGAAGCTGCCGACCAGCAGGAAGGAGGTATCCGGCACGCCGTCATTGTCGGTGTCGAGCCAGACCCGGGTGTTCGCGCCGTCCGCCATCAGGCTGACATCGCCGTCTTCGAGAGACAGGCCGGTCAGGGTGATGGAGTCGCCCTGCTGGTAATCGGCGATGCGGTCGCCTTCCAGCTCCGCTGCCGTGCCGCGGAAGACGTCGTTTCCGGCGCCGCCCACCAGGCTGTCCGCCCCTGTGCCGCCGGAAATCACATCGTCACCGGCACCGCCGACAAGGGTGTCGTTCAGGCTGGCTTCGGTAATCTGCCGCAGCGAGACATTGTCGATCAGGGCACCGTACTGGTCGGAGGTGCTGTCGGCATCGCCGCCGCTGAAGGCGATGACATGGGCGCCTGCCGTCAGGCTGACGGATAGTGTCTGGTGCGACCATTCCCTGGCCGCGTCATCGATCTTCAGCACCTGCTCGCCATCGACCCAGACAGTGATCTCGCTGGTTTCCTCGACCTGATTGCCGAGCTGGCGCGCGGCGAAATCGAAGCTGAAGCGGAAGTCGCCGTCTTCCGTGATATTGACGGTCTGTGCCATCAGCACATTGGTGTCGCCGACGGTGCCGCCGGTTTCCGGATGGCTGTCGAGCTCGGCGACATGGTTGTCGTCCGCCCATTCATCCGGCTGCTGCGGCGTGCCGTCCAGCTCGCCCCGGTGGATTTCGATCGGCGCCGTGCCGCCGCTGGCCGGGGTCAGGTCTTCGGCGGTCCAGCCGTTGATGGCCGTGAAGGTGCCCCAGTTGCCGTGCTGCAGATTGCCGGGCAGATCCTCGAAGTCGCCATTGACGATCAATTCCGGGCCAAGTTCTTCGGAGGCGCTGGCATCGCCGCCGATCAGCGTGTCATTGCCGTCACCGCCCTCGAGCAGATCGTTGCCGGCCCCGCCATCAAGAACGTCGCTGCCCTGCTGTCCGTAGAGGACATCGTCGCCTTCGTTGCCGATCAGGGTATCGTCTGCCGCGGCCGAGAGGCTCGGGTCGGTGGTCACCTCGATGCTGCGGATCAGGTAATCGCTGCTGTCATGGGCATTGCCGTCATCGCCGCCCGCATAATCGGTCGCGGAGAAGACAAGCCTGTCGAAGCCGCCATCGATATCGATGCTGATTGTCGTCTCGTCGCCGCTCGCGGCTGTGAAGTCCGCCTCACCGACAAGCTCGCCGTCCCGGTATGCCGCCCAGTGACCCTGCTCGCCGCCATTCCCCTCGTTGGAGAACAGTCGGAGGATATCGACGCTGGCGCCGGTGGCCATGTCGTCGAAATCGACGATCAGTTCCTCGGAGAAACCAAGGGCCGGGTCGTAGCCGAGCTGATCCGGAATGCCGCCCGGGGTCATGGTGCCATCGACGCCGAGTGCATCCCGCTCGACAACGATGTTGTCGACGCTTGCATCGCTCTGGCTGCCGTCCGGAAGCGCCCGGGTCGCGGTGACCGTGAAGCCGCTGCCGGTCTGGCCGAAGTTCGAGGAGTCGATGCGGAAGGTTTCGGTCTCGCCACCCGGAGCGCTGTCTCCATCGCCATAGAGCGTGTCGCTGCCGGCTCCGCCTTCAAGACGGTCGCTGCCAAGGCCGCCACTAAGGGTGTCGTCACCCTCGCCAGCCGTCAGGGTGTCATTGCCGGTACCGCCGTCGAGACTGTCGTTGCCCGTGCCGCCGCCAAGGGTGTCATCGCCGGAGCCGCCGAGCACGGTATCGTCGCCCGCGCCGCCGGTGACCGTGTCATCACCCGCACCGCCGGAAACCAGATCGTTGCCGTCGCCGCCATCGATGGTGTCATTGCCGCCGAGACCGTCGATCGTGTCACCCGCAACGCTGCCGAGCAGGCTGTCATCGCCTTCGGTGGCGCTGTCCTTGACCGGTTCGGCCGGGGTGAAGGAGAGGGTGGTCTTGCCGTGATGGCTATCCGCCTCGACCGCCGTGAACGTGCCGTTCAGGACGAAGGTCGCTTCGGCATGGCCGTTATGATTGGTGTCGATGGAGACCGTGGTCTTGCCATCCGCAACCGTCAGCGTGATGTCGTCCTCGTCGATAGTGCGATCGACGATCACGACGTCGCCGTCATCGGTGCTGTAATCCTCGATGACATCGCCGTCGAGATCGGAGAGCTCGCCATAGAAGCGGTCCGCACCAGCCCCGCCGGAGAGCGTATCGCTGCCGGATTCGCCTTCCAGGAAGTCGTCGCCCGCGCCGCCGACCAGCACGTCGTTGCCGCTGCCGGCCGTCAGGGTATCGTTGCCGGCCCCGCCGTCGAGGCTGTCATCGCCGCGTCCGCCGCCGAGCGTATCCTCGCCCTCGCCGCCGAGAACGGTGTCGTTTCCGTCACCGCCGGTGACCGTGTCGTCTCCGGTGCCGCCATCGAGAACATCGTCTCCGTCATCGCCGGAAATGCTGTCATTGCCCGCACCGCCGGAGATCGTGTCGTTACCGTCATTGCCGCGCAGGTAATCCCTGCCATCGCCGCCGTCGAGGCTGTCATCGCCGTCGCCGGCAATCACATAGTCGTCGTCCGCCCCGGCTTCGACTGTGTCGTTGCCGTCGCCCGCGATTATCCGGTCGTTACCATCACCGCCGATGATGGAATCGTCACCATCCTCTCCTGACAGGCTGTCGCGACCTGCGCCGCCGTTGAGCACGTCGTTACCGTCGCCGCCCTTCAACTCGTCATTGTCATTGCCGCCGTCGAGCGTGTCGTCGCCCTTGCCGCCGATCAGGGTGTCTTCATCGTCATTGCCCGCGAGACTGTCGTCGCCGTCGTCGCCACTCAGGCGATCCCGACCTTCGCCACCCGAAAGGGTGTCATTACCGTCACCGCCGCTGATCTGGTCGTGGCCTTCACCTCCGTTGACCAGATCGTCGCCGTCACCGCCGTCAACCCAGTCCTGGCCGTCGCCGCCGAGCACGGTATCGTTTCCGTCTCCACCTGCGAGCTTGTCGTCGCCATCGCCACCGTCGAGTGAATCGTCACCGTCGTTGCCGCTCAGATAATCGTTGCCGGCATCGCCAATCAGACTGTCATTTCCATTGCCGCCGCTCAGGATGTCCGCGTTGCCGCCGCCATCGAGCAGGTCGTTGCCGTTACCACCGTACAGCCGGTCGAAATCGTTTCCGCCGCTGAGGGTATCGTCACCGTCACCGCCATACAGCCGATCGTCGCCGTCCATGCCGGAGACCAGATCGTCGCCATCGCCTGCCTGGACAACATCGCTGTTACCGAGGGCGCTGACCGTATCGTCCCCTTCGGTGCCTGAAATGTAGTCCTGATGTGGGGTGCCGATGATGACCCGGCCCTGCACTTCCTCGGTGAAGACGAGATCCGTGCTGCCATTGCCGTCGGTGGCGATGACGCCGCGATATTCGCCGTCGATCGTGAAGGTGGTGTCCGCACTGCCATTTCCGGTGCTGTCGATCGCGACCGTGGTCTGGCCGTTTGCGACCGTCAGGGTCACGGCGTCCGGACCAAAGGCTGCGTCGGTGATGGAGACCACCTCGCCACCGGTGTAATCCGCGAGCGTGTCGCCGTTCAGGTCAGCTGCGGTGCCTTGATAGAGGTCTTCGCCGTCTCCGCCGCGCAGTGTATCGGCCCCGGTGCCGCCATTGAGCGTGTCGTTGCCTGCACCGCCCTCAAGGCTGTCCGCGCCGCTGCCGCCGTTGAGCACATCGCTCCCGGTACCGCCCTCGAGCGTGTCCGCATCGCTGCCGCCGTCGAGCGTGTCCGCACCGGCGCCGCCGACCAGGCTGTCCGCGCCGCTATTGCCGTCGAGCCTGTCATTGCCCGCGCCGCCATCCAGCGTGTCGTCGCCGGAATTGCCGGCCAGCCAGTCATTGTCGGCCCCGCCGTCGAGATAATCCTCGCCCTGGTTACCCCAGAGCACGTCATTGCCTTCGCCGCCGATCAGTGTGGCGTCGCCATAGCCGTACCGGTTGCTGGCGAGATCGAGCACATCGTCGCCCGAGCCGCCATCGATGACTTCGATGCCCTGCAGCCGCTCGCCACCGAAATCAAGAGCGATATTGTCGTTGCCGTCGGTGCCGGTCAGCGTGTCGATGCCGGTCTCGCCGTCATCCTTGTAATTGTCGTATTGGGCGTGGCCCGGGTTGGCCGGATCGAACGTTTCCGCCGCGCCGATCAGGGTCGGATTGTCCGGATCGCCAGTCTGGTGATGGCGGATATTGCTGTTCGAGTCGACGCTCCATTCGTACAGGTCGCCGCCTTCGCCGCCATTCAGGCTGTCGCGCCCGGCGCCGCCGGAAAGGGTATCGGCGCCTTCGCCGCCAACCAGCGTGTCGTCACCGGCCCCGCCGTCGAGACGGTCGTCCCCGGCATCGCCGGAAAGTGCATCGCTGCCGTCGCCGCCGGACAAGATGTCATTGCCCGCGCCGCCTTCGGCAACATCGTTGCCTGCGCCGCCGACCAGTGTGTCATCGCCGTCGCCCGCGGTCAGAATATCGTTGCCGGTGCCGCCGTCGAGGCTGTCATTGCCGGTGCCGCCGCCGAGCGTGTCTTCACCCGCTCCGCCAAGCACGGTGTCGTCGCCCGCGCCGCCGGTAACCGTGTCATCACCGTCGCCGCCATCGACCAGATCGTTTCCGTCGCCACCATCGATGGTGTCGTCCCCGGCGAGGCCGGTGAGCGTGTCATCCCCGTCGCCGCCGACGAGGCTGTCATCGCCTTCGGACGCGGTGACGTCCGGCGAGAAGGTGATCGAGGTCGCACCGTCTTCTGTCACCGTGCTGACCGAGTTGAACTCGCCGGCCAAGGTGAAGGTGGCTTCGGCACTGCCGTCGCCATTGCTGTCGATCACGACGGTGGTTTCGCCATTCGCGACGGTCAGGGTAACCGCATCGTCACCGAATTCGGCATTGGCAATCACCAGATCGCCGTCTTCCGGATTGTAGTCGGTGATGCTGTCGCCGTTCAGATCGGTGAGGGAGCCGACAAAGCTGTCCGCGCCGGAGCCGCCGGTCAGCGTATCCGCACCCGCGCCGCCTTCCAGCACATCGTCATCGTCGCTGCCGTCCAGCACATCGTCTCCGATGCCGCCGGAAAGCTGGTCATTGCCCGCCCCGCCGATGAGGCTGTCCGTGCCTTCGCCGCCATCGAGCGTATCGTCGCCCGCGCCGCCATCCAGCGTATCCGCGCCATTGCTGGCGTCCAGGCTGTCATCGCCGTCGCCACCGTCGAGCGCGTCATTGCCGGTGCCAGCCGAAAGCGTGTCATCCCCGGCCCCGCCATCCAGCACGTCATCACCGTCGCCGGCCAGGACCGTATCGTCGCCTGCACCGCCGGAAAGCGTGTCGTGACCCGTATGGCCGTCGAGGACGTCATTACCGTCACCGCCATCGAGGCTGTCATTGCCATCGCCGCCGCTGAGAATGTCGTCACCCGCGCCGGCCGACAGGGTGTCGTTGCCGGTATGGCCGTCGAGACTGTCATTGTCCGCGCCGCCATCGAGGTAATCATTGCCGTCGCCGCCGCTGAGCGTGTCATCGCCCGCGCCTGCCGTCAGGATATCGTCGCCGGTATGGCCATCGAGGCTGTCGTTACCGTCCCCACCGCCGAGCGTATCGTTGCCCTGGCCGCCGAGCACAGTGTCGTCTCCGGCGCCGCCGGTGAGTGTGTCGTCACCCAGTCCGCCATCGACGAGATCGTTTCCGTCGCCGCCATCCAGCGTGTCATTACCCTGACCGGCCGTCAGAATGTCGTTTCCGCTGCCGCCATCGAGGCTGTCATCGCCAAGCCCGCCGCCGAGCGTATCGTCGCCCGCGCCGCCGAGAACGGTATCGTCCCCGTTGCCGCCGGTGACCGTGTCATTGCCGTCACCACCATCGAGCAGATCGTTTCCGTCGCCGCCATTGATGGTGTCGTTACCGCCAAGGCCGGAAATGGTGTCGTCGCCGCTGGTGCCTGTCAGGCTGTCATCGCCTTCCGTGGCGGTGACGTCCGGCGAGAAGGAAATCGAGGTCGCACCGTCTTCGGTCGACGTGACAACCGAGTGATATTCGCCGTTGACCGTGAAGGTTGCGCTCTCGCCGCCTGCGTCGATGGAGACCGTGGTCTGGCCGTTCGCGTAGGAGAGGGAGACCGCGTCGTCGCCGAATTCCGCATTGGCAATGACGAGATCGCCTTCATCCGCGTCGTAATCGGAAATCAGGTCGCCATCGAGATCGGCAACATCGCCAACAAAGCTGTCCGCACCGGAGCCGCCCTCAAGCGTATCCGCACCCGCGCCGCCTTCTAGAACATCCGCGCCGCTGCCACCATTGAGCAGGTCATCACCGGCGTCACCCTGCAGCGTGTCATCGTCCGATCCGCCTGAAAGGATGTCGTTCCCGTCACCGCCTTCAAGCATATCGTCGCCGCTGTCGCCGAGCAGCGTGTCTTCGCCGTCGCCCGCGGTGAGAATGTCGTTGCCTTCGCCGCCATCGAGGCTGTCATTGCCGAGGTCGCCGCCGAGGGTATCCTCGCCCGCGCCGCCGAGCACGGTGTCGTCGCCAGCCCCGCCGGTGACCGTGTCGTCACCGTCCATGCCGTCGACCAGGTCGTTACCGTCGCCGCCGTCGATGGTGTCGTTGCCGGCAAGACCGGAGATCGTGTCGTCGCCATCCGTGCCGATCAGGCTGTCGTCGCCCGGTGTCGCGGTGATGTCCGGTGAGAAGCTGATCGAGGTCTGGCCGTTCTCGGTCGCGGTGGTGACCGAGTGGTATTCACCGGTCACCGTGAAGGTTGCGTCGGTGCCGTCCGCGTTGATGGTAACTGTTGTCTCGCCATCCGCGTAGTTCAGCGTAACCGCATCATCACCAAACTCTGCATTGGCGATGACGAGATCGCCGTCTTCCGGATTGTAGTCGGTGATGCTGTCGCCGTTCAGGTCCGCAAGATCGCCGACGAAGCTGTCCGCACCGTCGCCGCCCGCAAGCGTGTCGGACCCTGCGCCGCCTTCGAGGACGTCGTCGCCGTCCCCGCCATCAAGGTTGTCCGCACCCGCGCCGCCGCTGAGCGTATCCTCGCCCGCATCGCCGGAAATCCGGTCGTCGCCATCACCACCTTCGGCGAGATCGTTGCCGGAACCGCCTTCAAGCGTGTCGTTACCTTCGCCAGCGGTGAGGATGTCGTTTCCTTCGCCGCCATCGAGGCTATCGTCGCCGAGGCCGCCGCCGAGCGTGTCTTCACCCGCGCCGCCAAGAACAGTATCGTCGCCCGCCCCGCCGGTGACCGTGTCGTCACCGTCCATGCCGTCGACCAGATCGTTTCCGTCGCCGCCATCGATGGTGTCGTTACCGGCAAGGCCGGAGATCGTGTCGTCTCCATCCGTGCCGATCAGGCTGTCGTCGCCCGGTGTCGCGGTGACGTCGGCCGAGAAGGCGAGATAGGTGTTGTTACCGTCCATCGTGGAGGTGACGGAGTTGAATTCGCCGACCAAGGTGAAGGTCGCGTCATTGTCGCCGTCGCCGTCGATATGAACGGTGGTTTTTCCGTCCGCGACCGTCAGTGTGATGTCGCTGATATCGAACGCCGCCGGGGTGGAGACGCCATCTGAATAGACCACAACCTTGTCGCCGGCATCGGCGTCATAGTCCGTGATGGTGTCGCCGTTCAGTTCCCAGAGCTGGCCGGAGAAGGTATCGGCACCCGCGCCGCCTTCCATGGTGTCGTTGCCGCCGCCGCCGTCGAGCCGGTCGTCGCCATTGCCGCCCTGCAGCAGGTCGTCGTCGTTGTAATGGTTCTCGATCAGGGTGTCGTTGCCGTCACCGCCAATCAGCGTGTCGTTATGGTCGCCGCCGATCATGTAGTCGTCGCCGTCGCCGCCGTCGAGAAGATCCTCGCCGTCCCCGCTGAACAGGGAATCGTTGCCTTCGCCGCCGGAAAGCGTGTCGTTTCCGGCCCCGTCGGCGAGGTTGTCATTACCCGCGCCACCGATGATCAGGTCATCTCCGTGGTCTCCGGTGCCGTAATGAACCGTATCGTCTCCGGCACCACCGAGGACTGTGTCGCTGCCCTCACCGGTATAAATGGAGTCGTCGCCCGCGCCGCCTTCGATACTGTCATCGCCGTTGCCGGCATTGATCGTATCGTCGCCGTCGCCGCCGAGCAGGGTGTCGTCGCTGCCGGATGCCGCGGTCTCGGTGGTGAACTCAATGGACTTGATCAGATAGTCGCTTGAGTCGCTGCCGCCGTTCGGGCCGTTCGCATAATCGGTTGCGGAGAAGACGAGTTTGTCGAAGCCGCCATCGATATCGATGGAGAGGGTTGTCGAAGAGCCGCCCTCAGCCGTGAAATCGGCTTCACCGACAACCTCGCCATCGCGATAAGCTGTCCAGTGACCCTGTTCACCGCCATTGCCTTCATTGCTGAAGAGGCGGGAAATCTCGATCGTGGCGCCCGTGCTCATATCGTCGAACTCGACGATCAGCTCTTCGGAGAAGCCTAGCCCGGTATCGTAACCGAGCTGTCCGGAGGGGCCGCTGCCGTTGGCGCCGTCGACGCCGAGGCCGTCGGAGCTTGAGGTCACATAATCGACGCTCGGCTCGCTGCGGCTGCCATCACCAAGCGAACGGGTCGCGGTGATGCGGAAACCGCTGTCGGTGGAGGTGAAATTGCTGCCGTCGATGCGGCCGGTTTCGGTAACCGGCTCGCCCGTGCCGTCGCCGCCCGTCAGGCTGTCATTGCCTTCGCCGCCTTCGAGCAGATCGTTTCCGTCGCCGCCATCAAGCGTGTCGTCGCCTTCACCAGCCGTCAGCGTGTCGTTGCCGGTGCCGCCATCAAGACTGTCATTACCGGTGCCGCCACCGAGCGTGTCGTTACCCTCGCCACCGAGCACGGTGTCGTCGCCCGCACCGCCGGTGACCGTGTCATTGCCTTCCTGGCCGTCGACCAGATCGTTCCCGTCGCCGCCGTCGATCGTATCATCGCCAGCCAGGCCGGTGATCGTGTCGTCACCATCCGTGCCCGTCAGGCTGTCATCGCCCGGGGTCGCGCCAGAGACGGTGTCATTTCCGTCGCCACCGGAGACGGTGTCGTTGCCGTCGCCGCCAGAGACGGTGTCATTGCCATCACCACCGGAGACGGTGTCTTCGCCATCGCCACCGGAGACGGTGTCGTTGCCGTCGCCGCCAGAGACGGTGTCATTGCCATCGCCACCAGAGACGGTGTCATTGCCATCGCCACCGGAGACGGTGTCGTTGCCGTCGCCACCGGAGACAGTGTCGTTCCCGTCACCACCGGAGACGGTGTCATTGCCATCGCCACCGGAGACGGTGTCGTTGCCGTCGCCACCGGAGACGGTGTCATTTCCGTCGCCACCGGAGACGGTGTCATTGCCATCACCACCGGAGACGGTGTCTTCGCCATTTCCGAAGAGGAGGCGGGTGTTGCCGTCGACTTCGCTGGTTGTGACGGAGCTGTATTCGCCGAGGACGGTGAAGGTCGTGTCCGCTGTTCCGTTGCCCGTGGTGTCGATAGAAACCGTGGTCTTGCCGTCAGCAGAGTCGAACGAGAAGGCATCGGCGCTCAGAACCACGCCATCGACCTGAATGGCATCGCCGCCATCCTGGTCATAATCGGCGATGGTTTCGCCATTGAGCTCGGCCGCCGTGCCCGCGAAGGTGTCCGCGCCGTCGCCGCCATAGAGCAGGTCGCTGCCCGCGCCGCCCCGGATCACGTCGTCACCGGTGCCGCCGAGGACGGTATCGTCGCCCGCGCCGCCATCGACCGTATCGTCACCGGCGCTGCCGAACAGCAGGTCGCTGTCGTCGCCGCCATTGACCAGGTCGTTTCCTTCGCCGCCAACCAGCGTGTCGCTGCCTGCACCGCCAAGAAGGGTATCTTCGCCTTCCTCGCCGAGCATCAGGTCGTCGCCGTCGCCGCCCAGCATGGAGTCGTTGCCGATACCGCCGACTAATGTGTCGTCGCCAGTGCCGCCGTCGATGGTGTCATCGCCCGCGCCGCCGAAGGCAATGTCGTTGCCCGCGCCGCCATCAAGAAGGTCGTTACCGCTGGCCGCCACACCGTCGGCGCCATCACCGCCGCCCGTGGTGTCGTCGCCGATCAACACGTCGTCGTCGTCACCGCCACTCAGGGTATCGTCGCCGCCATCGCCGGAAATCGTGTCGTCGCCAGAGCCGCCGGTGACCGTGAAATCACCTTCGTCGAAACCACCGTCGCTTGTGTCTTCACCAACCACGGTGTCGTCGCCATCTGACCCGGAAACGCTGTCGTCCCCGTCGGACCCGGAGACACTATCATCGCCATCTGACCCGGAAACGCTGTCATCGCCATCTGACCCGGAAACGCTGTCATCGCCGTCGGACCCGGAGACACTATCATCGCCATCTGACCCGGAGACACTGTCGTCACCGTCGGAGCCAGAGACGCTGTCATCGCCGTCGGATCCGGAGACGCTGTCATCACCATCGGATCCGGAGACACTGTCGTCCCCGTCGGACCCGGAGACGCTGTCGTCGCCGTCGGATCCGGAGACACTGTCGTCCCCGTCGGACCCGGAGACGCTGTCGTCTCCATCGGATCCGGAGACACTGTCATCGCCATCGGACCCGGAGACACTGTCGTCACCATCGGATCCGGAGACACTGTCGTCACCATCGGATCCGGAGACACTGTCGTCTCCATCGGAGCCGGAGACACTGTCATCGCCGTCAGATCCGGAGACACTGTCATCGCCGTCGGACCCGGAGACACTGTCGTCTCCGTCGGATCCGGAGACACTGTCGTCTCCATCGGATCCGGAGACGCTGTCGTCTCCGTCGGACCCGGAGACACTGTCGTCGCCATCGGACCCGGAGACACTGTCGTCGCCATCGGACCCGGAGACACTGTCGTCGCCATCGGACCCGGAGACGCTGTCATCGCCGTCGGATCCGGAGACACTGTCATCGCCATCGGATCCGGAGACGCTGTCGTCACCGTCGGAACCGGAGACGCTGTCTTCGTCTTCGTTGAATTCATCCCAGTCGTCGCCGATCACGGTGTCTTCGACGCCGTCACCGAAGAGCGTGTCGTTGCCAGCTTCGCCGCTGAGCGTATCGTCACCTGCGCCGCCGATCAGCAGATCGTCGTCGCTACCGCCAACAAGGCTGTCGTTTCCGCTGCCGCCTTCGAGCGTATCGTCGCCCGCATCGCCAGACAGGCTGTCATCGCCACTGCCGCCATCCAGACTGTCGTCGCCGGAGCCGCCTTCGGCGACATCATTGCCGCTGCCGCCAATCAGTGTGTCGTCACCGGCGCCAGCCGTCAGCGTGTCGTTATCCGCGCCGCCATCCAGGCTGTCATTACCGTCGCCGCCGCCGAGCGTATCCTCGCCGTCACCGCCGAGAACCGTATCGTCGCCCGCGCCGCCGGTGACCGTGTCGTTGCCGTCTCCGCCATCGACCAGATCGTTTCCGTCACCGCCGTCGAGCGTGTCGTCGCCCGCGCCACCAAGCACGGTGTCATTACCCGCACCGCCATCGGCAATGTCGTTACCGTCGCCGCCATCGACCGTGTCCTGGCCCGCGCCTCCGTCGAGTACGTCGTCGTCCGCGCCGCCGTCGAGGCTGTCGTTGCCGTCCCCGCCATTGAGCGTATCCTGGCCTTCATTGCCGAGAACGGTATCGTCGCCCGCGCCGCCGTCGAGGCTGTCGTTGCCGTCCCCGCCATCGACCAGATCGTTTCCGTCGCCGCCGTCGAGTGTGTCGTCACCGGCACCGCCGAGAACAGTATCGTCGCCGGAGCCGCCATCCGCGCTGTCATTGCCCGCACCGCCGAGCACGGTGTCGTCACCGCTGCCGCCGTCGAGCGAGTCATCGCCATCACCGCCAACGACAAGATCATTGTCCGCGCCGCCATCAAGGGTGTCGTCGCCCGCGCCGCCGCTGACAGTATCCGCACCGTCGCCGCCTTCGAGCACATCCTCGCCGTCACCACCATCGATCGTGTCGCTGCCGGCATCGGCGTCGATGCTGTCATTGCCAACACCGCCGTCGAGGCTGTCGTTACCGAGGCCGCCGAGCAGCGTATCGTTGCCGCCCTCGCCATCCATGGTGTCGTTTCCGTCACCGCCGATCAGGAAATCGTCGCCGTCACCGCCGGAAATATCGTCGCTGCCGGCACCGCCATTAATGGTGTCGTCGTCGGCCGTTCCGGAAAGGGTGTCGTCGAGGGATTCCGTGCTGAATTTCAGCTCGGTATCGTCGCCGTTCTGGGTAACGATGGCAGCGGCGAATTCACCGTTGACGGTGAAGGTCACATCCGGCGTACCGTCGCCATTGGTATCGATCTGGACCGTGGTCTGGCCGTTTTCGGCCGTGAGGGAGACATTGCCCTCGGAGAACTGCGTATCGTCAAAGCGCAGAACGTCCTGATCGTCATAGTCCGCGATCAGATCGCCGTTGAAAGAGTCGGGTGTGCCCGAGAACGTGTCCGCGCCGGAACCGCCGACGAGTGTATCTCTGCCTGCGCCGCCCTCAAGCAAATCATCGCCGGAGCCGCCAACGAGGCTGTCGTCGCCGTCGCCGCCAAGCAGCACGTCGTTTCCGCCAGCGCCTGACAATGTGTCGTCACCGGCGCCACCCTCGAACCGGTCCGCATAGGCGCTGCCATTGACCTGATCGTCACCAGCGCCCGCATTGAAACCGAGGCCGATGAAATCCGCATCAATGACATCGTTGCCACTGGTGATGGAGCCGAACACATCCATCAGCTGGTCGTCGGTGATGGTCACGCCATCGTCGGTAAATTCGAACCCTTCGACGCGGCGGAAATCCTCCGTCCAGCGCTGGATCTGAACGAGATCGTCGTAATCGTCCAGACTGGCCGCACCGGGCTGCCAGACAGAGACATTCAGCGTCGAGCCATCGAGCGAGAAGGTGGTGTTCTGAAGAATATCGTCGCCGACGAGCTGCAGGCTGTCGGCCGTACCGCCGTCTTTATCGACAGGCGAGTAAACCGCACCGAGAGGGGACTGGCCGGTGAAGACATATTCATCGAGGATCGTGTCGCGGCCTTCGCCGGCCCGGTAGACGTAGCTGTCATTCCCGCCGCCGCCGCGCAATTCGTCGTCGCCCGCGCCACCCGACAGGGTGTCGTTCGCGGCTCCTTCATTGATCGTGCCGCGTTGGCCGGCGCTGCCTCGAATGGTGTCGTTGCCGTCATTGCCCATAAGGACATCTTCGCCGGCACCGCCGTCGATATAGTCGTCTCCGGTACCGCCGCTGATCGTGTCCTTGCCGGATCCGCCATAGATCGCGTCCGCGCCGTCTCCGCCATCGCCCAGATTACTGCCGTTGCCGAGACGGATGGTGTCGTCGCCATCACCACCGGAAAGCGTATCGTTACCACCGGCCGCCGAGAGGGAATCATTCCCGCCGGCACCGTCCATTCTGGTGCTGTCGGTACCGCTCCAGGTCAGCGTGTCGTTCCCGGCACTGCCTGAAATATTTTGCAGGATGTCGGTGACATCCATCTGGCTGCCGTCGGAGAATTCGAAAGTCTCGACCCGGTTCAGCGAGTCACGCCAGTCGATGATGGTGATCTGGTCGTCAAGATCGAGAATGTCTGAATCGCCATCCCGGATGCCGACGACAAGATTGTTACCGACCAGATCGATCCAGATATCATCCGCGGTGATCCCGTCCTCGAAGGAGAGAACGTCATTCCCCGCAAACTCGTCGCGGGTGAAGAGAACGACCTGCCCGCCCGGTGCCATCTGGGTATGGACATATTCGTCGTGGATCTGGTCCTTGCCGTCACCCACGCCGTAGCGATAGACATCGTCGCCGCCGCCGCCGCGCAGGGTATCAGCGCCAGCGCCGCCACTCAGCGTGTCGTTTCCGGCTTCTTCATTGATGTTGCCGCGTTCACCGCCCGAGCCGCGCAGAAGGTCATCACCGTCGCCGCCCTCGAGGCTGTCATCGCCGTCGCCACCGTCGAGCGTATCGTTGCCCACACCGCCATCGATGGTGTCGTCGCCATCTTCGCCAAAGAGGTGGTCGCCCCCCTCGTCGCCGAAAACGCCATCATTGCCCGCACCGGCATTCACGGTGTCGGCACCGGTGCCGCCATCGATTGAATCAGCGCCTGAACCCGAACTCACCAGGTCGTCACCGTCTCCGGACGAGACTGTGATTTCCTCGCTGCTGCTCCAGTCGATTGTGTCGGCATCATTGGAGCCGGAGATGTTTTCCAGGATGTCGGCCGACGTCCAGATTGTGCCGTCGTCGAATTCGAACTGCTCGATCCGGGTATCCGTGTTTTCCCAGCCCTGGATCACCACCAGATCATCGGAATCATACAGATCGACGCCCGGCTGCCGGATGGCGACGTAAAGATCGCCGCCGCTGACCGTGATCCAGAGATCGTCGGCGGAGAGTCCCGAGCCGAAGCGCAGCGTATCGAAGCCGCCATTAACCTGCTGAACCGGTTGCAGGCCGCCAAGCGGGTTCTTCGGGTAGATGTGATATTCGTCGAGGATCTCGTCCCGGCCGCCGCCGATCCGGAATTCGTAGGTGTCGTTACCGCCGCCAGCGCGCAGAGTATCGTTACCCGCGCCGCCATCCAGCGTATCGTCATAGGCCAGTTCGTTGACGGATGTTTCAGCGCCCGCGCTTCCGAGCAGCAGGTCATCGCCGAGGCCGCCAACGAGCGAATCTGCTCCGGCGCCGCCGTCAATCGTGTCCGCCCCGGCGCCACCGTTGATCGTGTCGGCGTTGCCGGTACCGATTAACGAGTCATTCCCGTTCGTTCCGTTCAACTCGGCCATTTAACGTCTCACGAGGCACAGATATTGTGTACCGGTTATGCCAAGCCGCAATTTATTGCATGGAAAGATGAAGAAATTACGAACGGCGTCGTACCAAAGGGTGCATTTTGCATACATCTTTATGTCTCATTCTGCGACAATAAGTACTTGTATCACAACATACTAAGGATACATCGGAAACTATGATAAAAAACTGCATAAAAAGCCATGTAATTCTTTTCGATATATCGAATCAGAGGTTCGCTTGATGCGGCAGGCAGCATTTGGGATAACATCCCCGCGCCGTGAACTAAAACCGGGCGCAGCCTACCGATCCTGCCTGTATGCCGCGTTCTTTATCCGGCTGGAATGGGCGTAATCTGCAGAGCCGGAGCGCGAGACAGCATGAACCTGACTGCCTTTTTCGAAAGCGAGCTGAGTGAGCATCTGAAAGTTGCCGAGGCTGTACGGACAAGCCTTGCGGAGCCGTTTGCGTCCCTGACCGAGAGCTGTGTGTCTTCGCTCCGGGGGGGCGGCAAGATCCTGTTCTTCGGAAACGGCGGCAGTGCATCGGACGCGCAACATCTCGCCACCGAACTCACCGTGCGATACATCAAGGATCGACCGGCCATCGCGGCAATTGCATTAACCACCGACGGCTCAGCACTGACCGCCGGGGGCAATGATCTCGGGTTCGACAAGGTGTTCTCCCGGCAGATTGAGGCGCTGGGTAAGCCGGGCGACGTTGCCATTGGTATTTCAACCTCTGGCCGCTCGCCGAATATCATCGCCGGCCTCAAGATGGCGCGGGAAAAGGGGCTTGTCGCAGCCGGGCTTACGGGACGCACTGGTGGTGATATGGTCGGCCTCGCGGATCCACTGATTATAGTGCCGCATGATGCGGCGGCGAGAATTCAGGAAATGCACATCACCATCGGTCAGGCTCTTTGCGGTGCCATCGAGATCGAGTTGGGGCTCGTGGAGGCGTAATGACGCACGATTCCGACCTCTCCGCCAAAGTCGAGTCCCTCGCCGGGGTTCGCCTGCTCTGTGTTGGCGATGCCATGCTCGACCGGTTCGTCTACGGGACGGTCGACCGGATTTCGCCGGAAGCGCCGGTCCCGGTTTTGCGGATCGAGCGCGAGGCGGCGATGCTTGGCGGTGCCGGGAATGTGGTTCGCAATCTGGTCGCTCTTGGCGCGGAGGCCTGCTTCATTTCCGTGATCGGACGCGACGCGGCGGGCCGGGAGCTGACCGGTCTGGTGGCCGAGGAGCCGGGCGTTGAGAGCCATCTGCTGACGGTTCCCGGGCGCGAGACCACCATCAAGACCCGGTATGTCGCCGGTGCGCAGCAGTTGTTGCGCGCGGATCAGGAAAATGTGCACGCAATCGATGCCGGTCTCGAGGAAGATCTGATTTCCCGGGCCGTGGCCGATCTCGAGGATTCTTCTGCCCTGGTCTTGTCGGACTACGGCAAGGGGCTGTTGACGGACTCCATTCTGGGCGCGTTGATTTCGGCGGCGCGGGGCAAGGGCCGTCCGATCATTGTCGACCCGAAAGGCAGCGATTATACGCGCTATCGAGGGGCGACGGCGATCACGCCGAACAGGCGGGAGTTGTCCGAGGCAAGCGGGATGCCTGCTGGATCGACCGATGAAATCGTGGCCGCCGCGCGGCATATAATCGAGACGGCGGGGATTGGGGCCGTTCTCGTTACCCGGAGCCAGGATGGCATGACCTATGTGTCAGGCAACCCGGGTGAGGCGCCGCTGCATTTCGACGCGGTGGCGCGGGAAGTCTTCGATGTTTCCGGCGCCGGCGACACGGTTGTCGCGGTGCTCGCGGCATCCCTTGGCCGCGGCATTCCCGTCGCCGAGGGGATCGAGCTGGCAAATGCGGCCGCCGGGATTGTGGTTGGCAAGATGGGGACCGCGGTGGCCTACGCCTCAGAGCTCGCGGCGGCATTCCGGGCCCACGATCTGCTGCAGGGCGAGGTCAAGGTCGCGTCGCCCGACATGATCGCCAAGCGGGCGGAAGAATGGCGCAAGCAGGGCCTGAAAGTGGGCTTCACGAATGGCTGCTTCGATCTGCTGCATCCGGGGCACGTCTCCCTGATGCGTCAGGCCAAGGCTGCCTGTGACCGGCTGATCGTCGGCCTGAACAGTGATGCCTCGGTGGCGCGCCTGAAAGGGCCGGCCCGTCCGGTGCAGTCGGAGGCCGCGCGCGCGGCGGTATTGGCGTCTCTCGCATCGGTGGATGGAATTGCGATCTTCGGCGAGGATACGCCACAGGAACTGATCGAGATGATCCGCCCCGACGTGCTGGTGAAAGGTGCCGATTATACGGTCGAGACCGTGGTTGGCGCCGAGTTCGTGCAATCCTATGGCGGCAAAGTGGTGCTCGCCGGGCTTGAGGACGGCCACAGCACGACGGCGACCATCGCCCGGATGAACGCGGGCCGGTAACTGGTTTTATCCCGATTGGCCCCGTTGCGCTTCGGGCGCATCGGCGCAAGAATGCCGGATCTGCTTGTACTCCCCGGTTCCGCCCGGAACCTCTTTTTGGGGAGGCCGAAAAAAAATCAAAGGGAGATCCTGGATGGCCTACGGTCTGAACGAATTTTGTCGCGAAAGCCATGACGCCCTGGCCCGTGACAACAGTCCCGCGGGCCGGGAAGTGGTTCGCAAGAACCTTGAAAAGCTGCTCACGAACCAGGAATTCGTCGAGGAAGTTTGCGGCAAGGATGCGCCGGTCGGCGTGACCGAGCTGTATCGTGACGATGAGCTTGAGTTTGTCGTGCTGGCCCATGTGAACGACAAGCCGCACGCCTCGCCGCCGCACGATCACGGCACTTCCTGGGCGATCTACGGACAGGCCAAGGAATATACCGACATGAGCGAGTTCAGCCGTCCCGACGGCGGGGACAGCGATGGTGACGTCAAGATCGAGCATGTGAAGACCTACCGGCTCGCGCCGGGTCAGGCCGGTCTGTACGATATACGGGCCATTCACGCGATCGATTATCCGGCCCGGGCCTGTTTCGTGCGGGTGACCGGACGGCCGCTGGAGAATGAGCCGCGGCTGCGTTACGACATGGACGCTGGCAAAGCCATCTTCATCGCGAACCGCTCCGCGAGCTGACGGCTTCCGCGAGAAGGTTGCCAAGATCCCGGGCCGCGCCCGCCGTCCCGACGACGGACGGACGGGCGGCCCGGATGTGGCTGATGATCTCCGCCCGCTTCACCGGATCGTTGGCGATCTTCGTCGCCCTTGCCGCATAGTCGGCGCGCCCTGAAGCGATGCACTCCTCGACCCCCATTGTCCGGTACAGCCCCGTGGTCATGCGGCCGCGCATGAAAGCGCTCGGCCAGGTGATCGCGGGCGTTCCGGCGGCAAAGCCGCCGAGTGTGGTGTTACTGCCGCCGAAATGGATCGGGTCCAGCATGACCTCGGCCGCGCCGAGCAGGCGCATATAGTCGACCTTCGGCAGAAACGGCACAAACCGCACCCGGTCCATGTCAGCTCCGAGAACGGGGGCGAGCCGGGTCTTGACCCGTTCTGTCCATGCGCTGTTCGCGCCTTCGATCAGGCCGATGATGCCGTTCGGGTCGGCTTTCAGAATATCGCCGAGCCAGTGATCGAACTCGGGGTGCAGCTTGAACAGATTTTGCGGGCAGAGATAAAGCGGCTGGTTATCCGGCAGGCCGAAATCGGACTTCTTGCCGGCCGGCGGCACATGCTCGTCGCGATAATTCATCGGAATGCTGGGACTGCGCACCAGACGTTCCGCATAATGTGCCTCCGCGCCGTCCGCTTCGAAACAGTCCGGCGAGAGATAGGCGTCGATTGTGCTGATGCCGGTGGTCACGGGATGGCCCCAGGTGACCCATTGCACCGGTGCCAGACGGGAGTGGGCGAGGAAGTAGGTGAATGGCTCCATGCCGATATCGGTATAGAGCAGCGCATTGAGCCGGCAGGCCGCCGCACTCTCCGCCGCTCGTGCGATATCCGCCGGCAGTTCCACAACCTCATCGAACCGGGAGGCAATCTCTGCCGCCGCCGCATCCCGGAGGCCGGGCGGGCGGAGCAGGGTGAGCGAGAAGCGCTCCCGGTCGATCCCGGTCACCAGATCACCGAACACCGCCCCGATCGTGTGCCCGGCGAGATGTGCCGAGCAGATGCCGAGGCGGATTTTCCGCCCGGAGGGAGGCGGGCCGTCCTCTGCGTGAGGCGCGGTGAAGTTCAGCATCGGGCAGGCGCGTCTGTAAAAACGGCTGATGCCTTGCGCCAGATCCCGGTCGTTCCGGCCGTGATAGACGAGATAGAAATTGGCGGCGCCGATTTCGGTAAGCGGGTCTCTGAGCGTGATCCGTTCAGCCTCGGGAGAGGCGAGGAAGGTGGCGATCTTGTCCCGCGCGGTATCGATCTGTGACAGGTCGTGGGGAATTACCGGCAGGGAAAAGGCACGCCGGACCCTGAAGGCTGGCTCTGCCGGAAAACGCTCTATTGCCGTGACGTAAGTGTCCAGCGCGGTCTCGTACTGCCCGGCGCTCAGCTGTGTATTCGCCAGGTTGCGCATGATCTCGGCCTTGTCCGGGGCGGCGGCCAAGGCTTGGCGGTAGAGCGCGATGGCGCGGGTGCTGTCTTTCCGCTCCTGCAGCAGAATGCCGAGATCGTTCAGCAGATCGGCGAGGCCGGGGGAGAGGATAAGCGCGCGCTTGAAGTCCTGTATGGCGTCCGCCGTCCGGCCAGTCGCGCGCCGTGCTTGCGCACGGTTGGCGAAGGGTGTGTGGCCGGAAGCCTGAAGAATGATGGCCCGGTCATAGAGCGGCAGGGACTCCGCATGATGACCCTGTCCCTGCAAGTGGAGGGCAAGATTATAGAGGGCCGTGAAGTCACCCGGCGTCAGAAGGATCGCGCGGCTTGAAGCCGTGCTCGACCCCAAGGGGTCGCCTGCCTGCTTTTTTGCCGATGCGCAGGCATTCCAGAACGCGGCGTTGCCCGCCAGGTTGCCGGATGCCTCTGCCAGCGCTGAAACTGCCAGCTCTGGCGCGCCGGAATCGATCAGGGCATAGCCGAGATTGAGGCGGAAATCATGCCGCTTCGGGGCGGCAACAAGGGCGCGCTGGATATGAATGCTGGCGCGTGCTGGATGGCCCGCCTGAAGCATCGCGGTTCCAAGCAGGTGCCAGCTATCCGCTTCGGCGGGCGCGGCGCAGAGCACGCGGCGGTATCCGCTGACGGCCTCGGCGATCCGTCCGGCCTGGTGAAGGCTGTGTGCCGCGATCAGCATGTCGCGAATCTGCACGCCTTGTCTCCTTTCCCGTCGGTTGCCCTCGATTGCGGCCAAGTCTCTCGAATCGCTTATCATGCCGGCATGCCGATGGCGATTCCCGATGACAGGCGCGGCGGCCATGGTAGGTTTCGCGGCAAGGGAGTGAAACATGCAAGACGAGCTGACTTTCCCGCCGATTTACCGTCCCCAACGCCATCAGGCAGGGACGGATATTCAGGCGGTCGCCGTGGAAGCGGCAAAGACAGGGGCCGAGCCGGCGAGCCTGTTCTGGGTCGACAGCGCGGACGCGATGCTATGCGCGGTCGTACTGGCGCCGGACCGGCCGCTTTCCGAAAGCCTCGCGGTGGTTCATGTGGCGATGGTCGCGCTCGGCGACTGCCTTGGCGCACAGGTTCCGCCGCAGGTCGAAGTGATGTTCGGCTGGCCGGACCGGCTGATCGTGAATGGCGGTCTGGCCGGTGGGGTTCGCCTCGCGGTGGACCCGTCCGCGTGGGACAATCTGGCTGACGATCCGGTGCCGGACTGGGCCGTGCTTTCCGTCGAGGTGGCAATGACGCCGCGCGAGGATGCGCCGGAGCCGGGCATGATACGGCAACGGACGACGCTCTTCGATGAGGGCTGCGGCGAGCTGACCACCGGCGGGTTGCTGGAAAGCTTCTCGCGCCATTTCCTGCTCTGGACCAACCGCTATATGTCCGACGGCTTCCGCCCCATCGCCGATAACTGGGTGCCGCGCGCGGCGAAGCGGGGCGAGGTGGTGGAGTTGAAATTCGGTGGTGGTCAGTGGAAAGGCACCTTGCTCGGGCTGGACGAAAATGGCGGACTGGTACTCGGCGATACGAAAACGCCACTGGTGCCGTTGACCGATGTGTTGCGCAAGCCAACCTGGTCCCTTGATTGAGGCGGGCGGATAGATGACAGTTTTGGACCCGTCACGGGATTTCTGGATCAGCTCCGGCCATGCGCTGCTCGATCGGACGGCGGACGGACGGCTTGCGGTCACGGACGATTTCCTGCGCGCGATCCTGGCCCGGCCCGAGGTCGCGCCGGTGGAGGAATCCTGCGCGACGGAGCGCAGTTTGCACGCGGCGCTATTGGACGACCCGCGACGGCCGGTCAGCGATATGGAGCTTTCCGCCTTTGGCGATCCGGACGGCCGCGAGAATTACCAGATCGTGCTTGGCTTCCGGGACGCCCTGCTGGCGGCGGACAGTCTCGAAGCCTTCTATCTCTCGACCTTTCTGTCCGGCGATATTTCCATCCCGCCGCTGTTCCTCGATCAGATCGCCCATGTGGTGACCCGCAACATGCTGGAAGGCGTGAATGATCCGTTCCGGGCACGCGCCGCCGAGCTTCTGTTCCGCAGCCAGCGCGTGACGTTGCAGGAGGGCACCGTGATGTGCGCCGACGAGGAGATCGTCGACATGCATGCGGCGGGGCAGGGCCAGAGTTCGCTGGAACGTCTGATCGCGGAGAACGACACGCCGTTGCGCTCCGTCGAGCTGGATGTGCTGACCGAGGAAAACGCGGAGATCTACTGGGAGCGGAGCGACCGCTTCGACACCGTGCTCGATCTCACCTTCACCCGCCCCGGGCTGGATGCGCTGTGCCGGGTGCTGGAAAGCTGGACGGCTCATTTCCTCGGTGCCGACGTGTCCGTGACACCGGTGCGCAGCATCAAGGACGAGCGCTGGGTCTGGCATGTCGGCCTCGATGCGACCTCGACCGGCATTCTGAACGCGCTCTACAAGGGCGAGGATGTCGGCGAGGAGACGCTGGTCAATCTGATCGCCCTGTTCCGGCTCGAATTCAAACAGCCGGAAGCGATGCGGGCGGATATCGCCGGGCGTCCGGTCTATCTCGGGCTGGCGCAGGATGCGAAGGGCGTGCTGCGGATGAAGCCACAAAATCTGCTGGTTAATTTACCGCTGGCCGTGCCGGCGTGATGGAGCCAGCGTAAGGGAGGAAAGAAATGAACGAAGACATCTTCAACATGAGTGTCCGCAAATTTCTGAAGAAGGTCGGCGTGACCAGTCAGCGCGAGATCGAGACCGCGATCCGGGCGGCGGTGGAAAACGGCTCTCTGAAGTCCGGCGCGGCACCGGAAGCCAAGGTGGTGCTCTCGATCCCGGCCGTTGGTCTTGAAGTGATCATCGACGGCACCATCGAGACCGAGTAACCACCATGACCGCCGAGCCTTTCATCGACAGCTGGCGGGCCCGCCTTGTTGCCGGTCTGGTTCTGGTGCTGGCCGCATCGTCTCTTGTCTATATTCACCGCGAAGATCTGGCCGTGCTCGCGCGCGGTGAAGCGGAGAGTGTCGTGCCGGCCAATCCCGAACTGGCAAAATGCCTTTCGGAACGGAATGGCGCGGTTGACCGGATGCTGGCAGAGGGTGTGATTGACGATGCCAAGCACACCCTCTTCAAGCAACGCGCCGCCGCCATGTGCCAGGACAGGTTTGGCGGCTGACAATCCGGTCCGCTTGCGGCGTCAGTGGATGCTTTCGTCCTCGTCGGGGACCTTGCCCTCCTGATAATCCGCTGTCGTCCGGACCATCGGACGGGCGCCGCCGGTCATCGGGTTGCCCGCCTCGAACTGATCGGCGACACGGCAATCCTCGCACATCTGCAGGCGCCGGGCCGCTTCCGGCGTTGCGAACATCGAATGCTTCTCCGCCAGCGTTTTGACGATTCTGTCGATCGTGCTTTTCGCGGCGAAGGGCTTGTCGCAGCGGACGCAATGGAACGGTTCTTCCTCCTTCATCACCACGGGAGATTTGGCCGCGGTCAGGAAGTTGATCCGGGGCTCCAGTGTGATGGCGCTTTCCGGGCAGGTGTTCTTGCAGAGACCGCATTGCACACAACTGCTTTCAACGAAGGAGAGCTGCGGCGCGTCCGGATTGTCGAGTAACGCGCTGGCCGGGCAGGCGCTGACGCAGGCAAGGCAGAGCGTGCAGGCTTCCGTATCGACATTCACCGCGCCGTAGGGGGCGCCGGGCGGCAGCGCGATGCTGTCGACCGGGGTCGGGGCCGCCAGCCTGAGCTGGGCGAGGGCGGTGTCCATGATTTCCCGCTTGCCGCCGAGAGGCAGGAAGAAGCGCGGGGCAACGCCAGCGGGCCGATCCATTGACCAGAGCCGGGTTTCAACCGCGTCCGGATCGGCCTCGACGAGCAGTTCCACCCGGCCGCTTTCGAAGCCGAGGCCGGTCAGGACGGTCTCGGCAAGGCCGATCTGGCCCGCCAGTCCGCCGATTTCCTCCTGCTTGCGCGGATGGGCGTACAGCACCACCCGCCCGGCGCCGAAGGCAAAGGCGGCTGCGAGGAAGTCGAGTCCGATCTGGGTCACCTGCGTTACCGCGAACGGGATCACGTGGGCGGGCAGGCCGCGCCCGAACCGGGCCGACATGTCGATCATCGCGTTACCGTCGGTGGTATCGTGGATCAGGAGAGCGGCATCCCGGCCACCGGCATCCGCATAGGCCTGCATCAGCACGGACAGACGCTCGACCAGGGTCGATGTTGGCGGGAAGGCGTAATGCGCGGCACCGGTCGGGCAGACCGAATTACAGGAACCGCAGCCGCCGCAGATATGCGCATCGAAGGCGACGACATCGCCGTCAGAGCTGATGGCGCCTGCCGGACAGACATCGATGCAGCGCGAACAGCCGGTCTTGCGGCTGCGGGAATGGGCGCAGAGATCGGCTTTGAAATCGACATAACGCGGCTTCGCGAACTCGCCGACCATGTCCGAAAGCTCGAACAGGGCCTTCTGCACGGCGACCGGATCGCCCGGATCGGGGCGGAAATAGCCGTCGCGCTTGTCATGGCCGGTGAAAAGCGGGGTCTCTCCGGTCAGGTCGAGAATGAGGTCGCATTTCGAGACGGCGCCGTTCTGCGGCCGTTCGAAGGAGAAGGCGTCGCGGCTTGCAGGATTGGCGGGCGCGTAATCGTCGACGCCGATCTCGAAAGCCCCGAGATACCCGGACGAGCGGATGATCCGGCCATGGAAGACAGGCACATCCATGACGGAAGGTGGCACGATGCCCGCGCTTTCTTTCAGCAGCAGCGTGACGTCGAGCCGCTCCGAGAGCTGGCGCGCGGCGTCGAGGGCGGACTGATCCTTGCCATAGACCAGGCAGATGCCGTCGGATGAGAGGGACACCTGTGTCGTCGGTGTGCCCGCGACTGCGGCTTCCGCGATCAGGGCCGCGATTTTAGGCCCGGCTTGCGAGGCTTCCCCGGACCAGCCGGCTCTTTCGCGGATATTGACGAAGGTCAGAGCCTCCTCGTCCAGCCCGGCTTCCTGTCCGATCTCACGGAAAAGTGGCGCTTCCTGGGTGCAGCAGACGGTCAGCGGTGTGCCCGCTGCTGCCGCATCGCGAAAATTTCCGAGCTGGGACCGGCACAGGGCGGAATGGATGAAGGGGGCCGTCCCGCCTTGCGCAACCGCGCCCGCGACAGCCTCGAGGGGCATGGTCTGATTGCAATTGCAGACCAGCAGCCGCCCGCTTTCGGTGGCCATATATCTCTCTCCTGTGCGCTTTCTGTGTTTCAGTCTTTTCGGCGCGCACTTTTGGTACACATATTTGCAACACGGGAGCGCCGGGGCAATGACCCCGAGCGGACAATCCAAGGAGTGGAAATGGAACGCAGCCGGACAATCCCGGTTGGACTGGTGCTGGAGCGCCGGAAAATCGACAATCCGTGGCAGAATTATCGCTGGAACGCGGTCTCCGTGATCGTCGGGGCACCGGACGTCGGAGAGTGGACCTTGCTCGACCGGGGGCCGGATTTCGAGCGCTACCACGCGGCGACGCTGCCGCTGACCCTGTATCGGAAAGAGACTGAATCCTACAAGGTGAACCTGTCGGGCCAGCCGTCGGTCTATGTCGTGCTGCGGACGGATGACGATCCGGACTCGCCTTACGAGGTCTACCCCTTCCTGGCCACGGCCTCGGCCTATGAGGCGCAGGATTATCTGGATTCAGGCGAGGAGACCGTCGAAAGCGTCCCGATGCCCGAGGGGTTGATCGCCTGGGTGCAGGATTTCTGCGACACGCATCACGAGGATGAGGTGTTCATCAAGCGCAAGCGCAGCGATCACCGCCACGAGCAGGAAAAATTCGCCCGCCAGCCCAGGGTCGATGACGGCGGGCGGCGCATACCGGGGAGACGCCGCCTTGACTGACGCCCACGACGATGGCGGTGACAATTTCCTCGCGCGCTGGTCCAGACGCAAGGATTCCGCCCGGATTGCCGAAACGGCCACACCGCGCGAAAAGCGTGGTGGCGCGGCCCCGGTTCTTCCCGAGGAGGCGCCGGAAGATCAGCTCCCGGCTCTGGTCACCGGAGACGAGCGCGCCCTGACGGAAGAGGAGCAGGAGTTGGTCGACGGCCTGCCGGATATCGAAACGCTCGATGCTGAGAGTGATTTCACGCCGTTCATGCAGAGCAAGGTTCCCGAGTTTCTGCGCCGGCGCGCCCTGCAGGCTCTGTGGCGCAGCAATCCGCTGCTGGCGAATGTCGACGGTCTGGTCGATTACGGCGAGGATTTCACTGATTCGGCCATGGTGATTGAAGGCATGCAGACGGCCTACCGGGTCGGCAAGGGGTTCATGACCGATGAGGAGCTTGCCGAAAACGCCAGGGAAGATGACGCCGGGGCTGACGGTGCCGATGCTGAAAACGAGCCGGATGATGAGGAAGAGGCGCGGCGCCTGGCTGCTGCCGAAAGGGCAGAAACCGGGGCGGATATGGATCCCGCGCCTGACGCAGGCGATGACGGCCAGGCCGAAATCGATGACGACGAGGTTGGTGACGGCGACCTCGAATAACGCGTGGCGTTCTTCGCAGGGTGGAAAACCTTTGCCGTACCGGCTGCGTCCATATGGACTTATGGACTGGGCGAGCGTACTTTAACGATTCTAAGAACGGCACTAAGCCGTTGCAACGAAGCTTGCGATTCCCATCGGTTTACGCGGGCACGTTTGGGAGAGTGGGTCGGTGACAGAGACCGCCCGAAGTCTGGTGTCTGAAGAAGACGCCGTCAGAGCGCACTGGTACGGTCTACTTGCGCATTACCTTGCGCGTCCGCCGCACCAGGACAGTCTTGAGCTCGCCCGTGGCCTCGAAGGGGACGACACGCCGCTTGGCAAGTCCGTCGCCGCCTTTGCGGCCGCGGCGCGCGCGGCGACTGTCGAGACCGCTGACGAAGAATTCCATAAACTGTTTTACGGAGTCGGGCGCGGTGAACTTGTTCCCCACGGCTCCTTCTATCTGACAGGTTTCCTGAACGAAAAACCCCTGGCCGAGCTCCGTAAGGATCTCGCGCAACTCGGTGTTGCCCGTGCCGATGATGTGAAAGAGCCGGAAGATCATGTCGCCGCGCTCTGCGATGTGATGGCGGGGATGATCCGTGGCGATTTCGGCCCTGCCTGCCATCTGGAGCGCCAAGCCGAATTTTTTGACCGGCACATGGCGCCGTGGGCCGTGAAGTTTTTCGAAGATCTCGAAGGCGCCAAGGCGTCCACGCTCTACATGCCGCTCGGCGCTATCGGGCGGCAGTTCATCGAGATCGAGATCGAGTCGTTCCGGATGCTCGACTAGGGCACCGGCGATACTTTCCCGCAACCGGGCACGGGCCGGCGGCGGATCGGCATATAGGACCCGTGCGGAGCAGAACGGAGTTGGAGATGGCGAAAACAAAAAAGCCCGAATCCACACGCCGTGATTTCCTGAAATTGTCGGGCATCGGCGCTGCCGCCGGTGCTGCGGCAATTGCCGGGGCGCAGAAACCTGCCGAGGCCGCATCGCGGCCCGAAAAGGTCAGTGCCGGCTACAGGGAAACCGCGCATGTGAAGACGGCCTACGCTCTGTCGCGCTTCTAGGAGCAAGACGGGGAGGGTCCTCTCACTTGGGAGGTCCCGGGGCGCCACATGCTGGGGCGCCTGCTGAAACATAAGCGGTCGATAAAGAGGCCGTAATGTTCGGGAGAACGATATGTTGATGAAGAAGACGGGCGGGCGATCCGGATCGCCCCGCATGTCGCGTGCATTGGCCGCCCAGGCCGGCAGCGCGATCGACCGGAGAACGTTCCTGAGACGCTCCGGTATTACAGTCGGCGGTCTTGCCGCCGCAGCCACCCTCGGCGGTGGCATGGTCAAGAAAGCCGAAGCTCAAGCCAATCCGATGGCCGGTGTCGAGAGAATCCGGTCTGTCTGCACGCACTGCTCCGTCGGTTGTACGGTCGAGGCGGAAGTGCAGAACGGTGTCTGGATCGGCCAGGAGCCGGGCTTCGACAGCCCGTTTAACCTCGGGTCCCATTGCGCCAAGGGCGCATCGGTGCGCGAGCATGCGCATGGCGAGCGGCGCCTGAAATACCCGATGAAGCTGATCAACGGCAAATACACCAAGGTCAGCTGGGAGCAGGCGATCAACGATATCGGCGACCAGATGCTGAAGATCCGGGAAGAAAGCGGCCCGGATTCGGTGTACTGGCTCGGTTCCGCCAAGCACAGCAACGAACAGGCCTACCTGTTCCGTAAATTCTACGCCTTCTGGGGTTCCAATAACGGAGACCATCAGGCGCGTATCTGTCACTCGACCACGGTCGCGGGTGTTGCAAACACCTGGGGCTACGGCGCGATGACGAACAGCTACAACGACATCCACAACAGCCGTGCCATCTTCGTCATCGGCGGGAACCCGGCGGAGGCCCACCCGGTCTCGCTGCTGCACCTGCTGCGGGCGAAGGAGCAGAACAATGCGCCGCTGATCGTCTGCGACCCGCGCTTCACGCGGACCGCGGCACACGCGACCGAATATGTCCGGTTCCGTCCGGGCTCGGACGTCGCGCTGATCTGGGGCCTGCTCTGGCACATCTTCGAGAATGGCTGGGAAGACAAGGAATTCATCCGCCAGCGCGTCTGGGGCATGGAAGAAATCCGGGCCGAAGTGAAGAAGTGGACGCCGGAAGAGACCGAGCGGGTCACCGGGGTTCCGGGCTCGCAGATGCGCCGTGTCGCGCGGACCATGGTCAACAACCGTCCGGGCACCGTGATCTGGTGCATGGGCGGCACCCAGCACACCAACGGCAATAACAACACCCGTGCCTATTGCATCCTGCAGCTCGCGCTCGGGAACATGGGCAAGGCCGGTGGCGGCACCAACATCTTCCGCGGCCACGACAACGTGCAGGGCGCGACCGATCTTGGCGTGCTGTCCCACACCCTGCCGGGCTATTACGGCCTGAGCACCGGTGCCTGGAAGCACTGGTCCCGGGTCTGGGATGTCGATTACGACTATCTGCTTGGCCGGTTCGCCGACAAGAAGCTGATGGAATCCAGCGGCATTCCGGTGTCGCGCTGGATCGACGGCGTGCTTGAAGACAAGGCCAACATGGATCAGCCGAACAATGTTCGGGCTATGGTGCTGTGGGGCCACGCGCCGAACTCGCAGACCCGTATGGTCGAGATGAAGAAGGCGATGGAGAAACTCGATCTCCTTGTCGTCGTCGATCCGTACCCGACGGTTTCCGCCGTGCTGCATGACCGCAAGGACGGGGTCTATCTGCTCCCGGCGGCAACGCAGTTCGAGACCTATGGTTCGGTTACCGCTTCCAACCGCTCCATCCAGTGGCGCGAAAAAGTGGTGGAGCCGCTGTTCGAATCCAAGACCGACCATGAGATCATGTATCTCTTCGCCGAGAAATTCGGCATGGCCGACCAGATGTTCAAGAACATCAAGGTCAACGGCAAGGAGCCTTACGTCGAGGATATCACCGCCGAGATCAACAAGGGCATGTGGACCATCGGCTATACCGGCCAGACGCCGGAGCGGCTGCGCAAGCACATGGCCAATCAGCACACGTTCGACAAGACGACGCTGGAAGCCAAGGGCGGTCCGTGCGACGGCGACTATTACGGTATGCCGTGGCCGTGCTGGGGCACGCCGGAGATGAACCATCCGGGCACCCCGATCCTGTACGATCCGTCGAAGCCGGTTTCCGAGGGCGGACTTACCTTCCGCGCCCGGTTCGGTGTCGAACGGAACGGCGAGAACCTTCTGGCCGTGGATTCCTATGGCGCCAATTCGGATCTGAAGGACGGATATCCGGAATTCACCATGGCCATGCTGAAGAAGCTTGGCTGGGACAAGGAGCTGACGGACGAGGAACGGAAAACCATCGAAGGTATTTCCGGCGACAAGACGAACTGGAAGACCGACCTTTCCGGCGGTATCCAGCGCGTTGCGATCGCTCACGAATGCTCGCCCTTCGGTAATGCCAAGGCCCGGGCCGTGGTCTGGACCTTCCCGGATCCGGTGCCGTTGCACCGCGAGCCGCTCTACACGTCCCGGCGTGACCTCGTGGCGGATTATCCGACCTACGAGGACAGGAAGTCGTATCGCCTGCCGACACTCTATGCGTCGATCCAGAAGAACGATTTCTCGAAGGACTTCCCGGTGATCCTCACCTCCGGCCGGCTGGTCGAATATGAGGGCGGCGGGGACGAAACCCGGTCCAACCCATGGCTGGCCGAGCTGCAGCAGGACATGTTCATCGAGATCAATCCCCGCGATGCCAACAATTACGGCGTCAAGGACGGGCAGATGGTCTGGGTAACGGGTCCGGAAAACGGCAAGGTCAAGGTCAAGGCAATGGTCACCGAACGGGTCGGCACGGGCGTCGCCTTCATGCCGTTCCATTTCGGCGGGCATTTCCAGGGCAAGGATCTCCGGAGCAAGTATCCGGACGGTGCGGACCCTTATGTCCTCGGCGAATCCACCAACACTGCGCAGACCTACGGCTACGATTCGGTCACGCAGATGCAGGAAACCAAAGCGACCCTGTGTCGTATTGAGCCTGCGTAAGGGAGCGAAACAATGGCACGTATGAAGTTCCTGTGTGACGCCGAGCGCTGCATCGAGTGCAATGCCTGTGTCACGGCCTGCAAAAACGAAAATGAGGTGCCCTGGGGTGTAAACCGCCGGCGCGTCGTCACGATCAATGACGGCAAGCCGGGTGAACGGTCCATCTCGGTCGCCTGCATGCATTGCTCCGACGCACCCTGCATGGCGGTGTGCCCGGTCGATTGCTTCTATCAGACCGACGAGGGTGTGGTTCTGCACTCCAAGGATCTGTGCATCGGCTGCGGCTATTGCCTCTATGCCTGTCCGTTCGGGGCACCCCAATACCCGCAAGCGGGTAATTTCGGCAGCCGCGGCAAGATGGACAAGTGCACCTTCTGCTCCGGCGGTCCGGAAGAAGACAACAGCAATGCCGAGTTCCAGAAGTACGGACGGAACCGGCTGGCCGAGGGCAAACTCCCGCTTTGTGCGGAAATGTGCTCGACCAAGGCGCTGCTGGCCGGTGACGGGGACATTGTCTCCGCCATCTATCGCGAGCGTATCGTCGCCCGCGGCTTTGGCTCCGGCGCTTGGGGCTGGGGCACGGCCTACGACCAGAAAACCGGCGGGTAATCGCCTGTTCCGGAGGCCGCATAGTGCGGCCTCCGGTCCGGTCTGTAGAGCAAACACGTGCGTGTAGCCGATTCCGATCCGGCGCGTGGCGTCAGGGGACGCCATTCCTGGACAGTGACCGGTCGTCCATGGATCGCGATTGCGAGAACGGACGCATTGCATTTTTCGGGGAGTCAAACGGACATGATGTCATTTCGTCCGACATGGATTCGCGGCGCGGCACTCGCGGTGCTTGTCCTGGCGCTGCTTGGCGGCTGCCGGGAGACAGAGCAGGACCGTGTGCTCCTGTATAAAAAAGGCACCTATCTGGGCAAGGCGGACCAGCACTTGTCAGAAGAAACCCTGTCGGAAATCCGCGAGCGCGGCCGCCGGCAGAGCTTCGACCTCTAGGCCCCGGGGGAGATCACAACATGACATTCTCGGCTTTCACCAAATATCTCGCCGGCCTGGCCGCGGTCGTGACGCTTATCGCCGGGCTCGGCCTGATGACCGGTGCGAACCTCCTCGTCCCGGAAGCTTCCGCGCAGCAGACCGGCCACGTGCCGGGCAATACGCTCGGCACCTCGAGCGATGCTGATTTCTGGCGTCAGATCCGCAAGGGCGAGCAGGGGAATGTTTCGATCCCGAATGCCCGCGCCGGTGTGCTGATCCAGTCGGAAGGGGATAACTGGCGGGCTTTCCGGAACGGGCCATTGTCCGTGTTCGGCGCCTGGGCGCTGCTTGGCATCATCATCCTGCTCTGCATCTTCTTTATCATTCGCGGCCGGATCCGGGTCGAGCATGGCATGAGCGGCAGGCTGATCGAGCGTTTCAACACGGTCGAACGATTTGCCCACTGGCTGACCGCGACAAGTTTCGTGGTGCTGGCGCTTACCGGACTCAACGTGCTGTACGGCCGCTATGCTCTGAAACCGCTGATCGGCGCGGACGCTTTCTCGGTCATCACCATCGCGGGCAAGTATCTGCACAATTACCTGGCCTTCGCCTTCATGGTCGGCGTGATCATGATGTTCGTGATGTGGGTCGGCCATAACATTCCGAACCGGACCGATCTGAACTGGATCGCCAAGGCCGGGGGCCTGCTTTCCAAGGGTGTCCACCCGCCGGCGAAGAAATTCAATGCCGGTCAGAAGCTGATCTTCTGGTCCGTCATCATTGGCGGGGCCTCGATCAGCGTCTCGGGTATCGCCCTGCTGTTCCCGTTCGAGATTCAGATGTTCGGCAAGACCTTCGCCTTCATCAATATCTTCGGCGCGGATCTGCCGACCGAGCTGACGGTGATGCAGGAAATGCAGCTTTCCCAGCTCTGGCATTCCATCGTCGGGATCGGCCTGATCATGGTCATCATCGCCCATATCTATATCGGCTCCATCGGCATGGAGGGCGCGTTCGATGCCATGGGCAGCGGCAAGGTGGACGAGAACTGGGCCAAGGAACATCACAGTCTCTGGGTCGAGGAAGTCCGGGCGCGTCAGGCTTCGTCCGGCTCGGACTAGGCGTTCGCCAGAGGCCATGGTGCGCCGGGACAGCGGCAGGACATCGGCATTTTTGCAGGGTGCGATCCGGCGCCGGATCGCACCGCTTCTTGTTGCCATGCCCCTTGCGCTCTCCCCGGTGCCACCGGCCGGTGCGGAGCTGGTCGGTCATGGCGGGCCGGTTCACGCCATCTCCATTTCCGGTGACGGCAAGACGGCCCTGACCGCGGGCTTCGACTATTCCATCATCCATTGGGACATGCAGACCGAGCAGGCGCGGGTCCTGATGTATGGCCATGACGCGGCTGTCAGTGATGTGGCTTTTGTGCCGGGAGGCGGCTTCGCCGTTTCGGGCGGGAATGACGGCGCGGTCTATCTCTGGCGGATTGGCGCGGTGGAACCGTTGCGCCTGCTGCACAGGCATGAGGGTAACGTGTCGTCGCTCGCGGTATCGCCGGACGGGAGGTTTGCCGCCTCGGCGGGATTCGACGGGCTGGTGCGGATGACGCCGCTCACGGGCGATGCGGAGACCGTGACCCTCAAGGGGCATGCCGGGCCGGTCAATGCGGTGCTGTTCGCGGGAGACGGGAGCCGGCTGCTGACGGCCGGTTATGACGGCACCATCCGGCTCTGGCCTGTTGCTGCCGGCGCCGCGCCGGAGCTGTTCGCCGAAATCGGATTGCCGGTGAACCGGCTGGCGCTTTCCCCTGACGGGGGAACCCTGGTGGTTGCCGGGACAGACGAGGCCGTGCGCCTGTTCGATATGGAGAGCCGGGAGGAACGCCGCTTCATGCTCGGCCACGAAGCGCCGGTGCTTTCAATCGCGATCACGCCGGACGGGGAGCGGTTTGCGACCGGCGGCGCGCGGGGGCAGATCGTCTTCTGGTCGCTCGGGGACGGGCGGCCGCTCAAGACATTACGGGGGCATAAGGGGCCGGTCTGGTCGGTTGCCTTCACGCCGGATGGCAGCCAGCTTTTGTCCGCCGGACGGGACGGGCGGGTGATCCGCTGGGATCTTGAAGCAGGCACGGAGATCGGCGCCAGAAGAAAACCGGAGGAATCCCCCTATATCCCGCCGGGCGATGCGCTGGCGGCGCGCGGTGCTGAGCTGTTCAAAACCTGCGGCGTATGCCACACCCTGACGCCGGATGGCGGCCACCGGGCGGGACCCACTCTCTACGGTGTGTTCGGACGCCGGGTCGGCACCGTTGACGGATATCCCTATTCGAAAGCGCTGCGCGAGAGCGATATTATCTGGAACGAACAGACCATCGGGGCATTGTTCGAGAAAGGACCGCAGCATGTGGTCCCGGGCACCAAGATGCCCTTGCAGCGCCTCGGGAATGCGGAAGACCGCCGCGCATTAATCCATTTTCTGCGGCAGGCACTGGCTTTTGCCGAACGCCGGGCCGGACAAAACTAGGGAGAACGACATGAAAGCCTTCGTCGCTGCATTGATCGGGGTCTGTGTGATTTCAGGGATCGCCTGGGGCGGCCTTCACATGGTCGATTTCAGCACAAAGACCGTTTATCAGTCCGCAACGGGCGATGTCCGGCTTGAGTGATGCTTCGGGCTTCGTTTTGCCTCCTCTCTTGAACCCGCCGCCGCCACAGATTGACGGAAGCGGGTGTCGCCAGTAAGGCTTCCCGGGATGATTTTCACGATCGACACGTCGCGAGGCCGATGACCGTTCCGCCCCCTGCATTCCTGACCGTGCGCGAGCTTGCGGAATTGCTGCGGGTGAAAGAGCGCAAGGTCTATCAGCTCGTGGCCGATGGGGAGGTTCCCTGCCGCCGCGTTACCGGCAAGTTGCTGTTCCCCCGCCAGGAGATCGAGGCCTGGATCACGGGGGAGGCAAGCGCTCCGCCTGCAACACCATCAGCGCCTTCCCCGAGTGTTCTTCCCGGCCGTGCCGGGATTGTCGCGGGCAGCCACGATCCCCTGCTCGACTGGGCATTGCGGGAATCCGGCGCTGGTCTGCCGACCCTGTTCGATGGAAGCCTCGACGGTATTGCCCGGTTCGAGAAGCGGGAGGCGTCCGTCGCGGGCATTCATATTCCCGAGGAAGACGGTGCGGGCTGGAACCTGTCCGCCGTACATGCTCTCGGCCCCGCGCGGGATGCCGTCCTGATTTCCTGGGCAATTCGCAGCCGCGGCCTGATCGTCGCGCCGGGAAATCCGCGCGCTATCGGCGGGATTGCGGATCTTGCCGGAAAGGCTGTGGCGCAGAGGCAGGCGCATGCCGGAAGCCAGTTGCTGCTGGAGCAATTGATGGTGCGTGCCGGCCTGACGGAATCGGATGTGAACTGGCTGGACTCTCCGGCGCGCACGGAAACGGACGTGGCCGAAGCGGTGCGTGCGGGCCGGGCCGATGCCGGTCTCGGGCTGGTCGCGGCGGCAGTGCCGCATGGCCTCGATTTCATTCCCCTGGTCGAGGAACGGTTCGATCTGCTGGTCTGCCGGAAGTTTTATTTCGAGCCGCCGTTCCAGGCCCTGCTCGCTTTTGCGTCGGGACAGGCTTTCCGCGCGCGGGCGGCGGAGCTGGGCGGATACGATGTGGCCGAATGCGGTCGGGTCAGGGACAACGCGCCCTGACCCTTGCCTTGATGTGGTTCAGCTTGCGTTCGCGAAGAACAGCTGCTGGCCATTCAGCTTGTAGCTGTTGATGGTCTTCTGGCCTTCCTCGCCGGTCACCCAGTCGATGAAGGTCTGGCCGAGTTCCTTTTTCACCGCCGGATGCTTGGCCGGGTTTACCAGAATGACGCCATACTGGTTGAAGAGAACCTTGTCGCCCTCGACCTGAATCTTGAAGTCACCCTTGTTCTTGAAGCTGATCCAGGTGGCCCGGTCGGTCAGGGCGTAGGCGCCCATGCCGACGGCCGCATTCAGGGTCGCGCCCATGCCGGAGCCGGTTTCCCGGTACCAGGAGCCGCTGGACGCGTCCGCATCGACACCGGCCGCTTTCCAGAGAAGCTTTTCCTTCTTGTGCGTGCCGCTGTCATCGCCGCGCGAGGCGAAAGGTGTCTTCGCATCGGCGATCATTTTCAGCGCCGCCGGGGCGTCCTTCATGCCGCCGACTTTTGCCGGATCGGCGGCCGGGCCGACAATGATGAAATCGTTGAACATGACATCCTGGCGCTTAACGCCGAAACCGTCGGAGACGAATTTCTCTTCCGAGGGCTTGGCGTGCACGAACAGCACGTCGCCGTCACCGTTCCGCGCATTCTTCAGTGCCTGGCCGGTGCCGACGGCCACGACCCGGACTTCGATGCCGGTCTTCTTGGTGAAGATCGGCAGCATGTAATCGAACAGACCCGAATTCTGCGTCGATGTAGTCGATTGCACGGTGATGAACTTGTCGGCGGCAAGGGCGCCGCCGTTGCCCGTGACGGCAAGCATCGCGGCGAGCGCGAGCCCTCCGATCAAAATTCTCAAATGCTTCATCTCATTCGCTCCCATTGTCCGTTTCAGTGACGGCTTGGTCAGGCACCGTCCGGCAGATGCAGCCGTCCGGCCAGGTAGTCGCGCGCCGCGGCGCTCGACGGTTTCTCGAAGAAGGCGGCGGCGGCGCTTTGTTCCGCGATCCGGCCCCGGTCCATGAAGATGATCTCGGCGGCAAGGCGCCGGGCCTGGTGGATATCGTGGCTGATCATGACGATCTTGCAGCCGCGCCGTTCCGCCGCCAGCACCAGCGTCTCGATGGCGGCGGTGGAGGCGGGGTCGAGGCTGGCTGTCGGCTCATCCAGGAACAGCACGTCCGGCCGCAGGCTGAGGGCACGGGCGAGGGCAAGGCGCTGTTGTTCGCCGCCGGACAGAACCCGGGCCGGGCGCGTCGCCAGATGCGCGATACCTGCTTCCTTCAGGGCCTCGGCCGCCCGCATGTCCCGTTCGCCACGGGGCACGCCCGCCGCTTTCAGGGCGTGGTCGAGATTGGCGGCGGCGGACCGGCGCAGCAGCACCGGCTTCTGGAACACCATGGCCTGGCGCTTGCGGATCTCCCGATTGGCGGTCTGTCCCCGCCAGGTCACCGTACCGGCGCTCGCCGGGATCAGCCCGTGCAGGATACGCATCAGAATGCTTTTTCCGGCACCGTTCGGACCGAGGATCATGCTGATGCCGCCCTCGGTGATTTGCAGGCTTACCCTGTCCAGCAGGGCCAGCCCGTCGGGTGCGTAGCTGATATCTTCCGCGCGCAGCGGCAGCAGCGGATTGGTTGCCGCGAAGCTCGCATTCTGGCTGACATTCTGCGGAATGTTATTCATAGGCAAACCGCCGCGCCGTCCCCTTCAGGGCCATCAGGGCGGCATTCACGCTGATCGAGATGCCGATCAGGATGATGCCGAGCGCCAGCGCCAGGGCGAGGTCGCCTTTTGAGGTTTCCAGCGCGATGGCCGTGGTCATCACCCGGGTCACGTGATTGATGTTGCCGCCGACGATGATCACCGCTCCGACTTCCGCGACTGCCCGGCCGAACCCGGCCAGCGCCACGGTGATCAGCGAAAACCGCGCATCCCAGAGAAGGGTTGTGAGGGTGGAGAGCGGCCCGAGGGCGAGGGAGCGCAATTGCTCGTCATATTCCTTATGCAGATCGGCGATGACCTGCCGGGTCAGCGCCGTTGCGATCGGTGTCACCAGCACGGTCTGCGCGATCACCATGGCGGTCGGCGAATAGAGTAGCTGGAAGGTGCCGAACGGCCCCGCGTTCGACAGCAGCATGTAGATCGCCAGTCCGACCACCACGGGCGGCAGGCCCATCATGGCGTTGGTCAGGACCAGAAGCAGACCGCGCCCCGGAAACCGGAAGATGGCGATGGCCGCGCCAAGGGACATGCCGATCATGCAGGCGCACAGGGTCGCGGACAGGCTGACCTTCAGCGACAGCAGTACGATCTCCGCGAGATCTGCGTCGGCGGAAAGGATGAGCCGGAAGGCCAGCGAGAATGATTCTGCAAAATCCTGCATAATTTTACATTACAGGGTGTTTTTTACCGAATCCAGTTGGTTTTCCGGCATGCGGGCAGGACGGGAGACGGCGGCTTTGCTGATGGCGCGGAGTCAGGTGAGCCTCAACATGCAAAATAATGCATGTCAATTTTGGTGATTGCATTATAGTGCGTTCTCGATTGAAGAAGACGGAGCGCCCCGGCGAGTGGCGCCCTCATGGGAGATGCGCAAAATGATGATCGATTTCCGGACCGATCCGTCCCGCTACAAGCACTGGAAGCTGGTGTTCGACGGCGCCCGTGCCGACCTTGTCATGGATGTGGACGAGAAGGGTGGCCTGTTCGAGGGCTATGAGCTGAAGCTCAATTCCTACGATCTTGGCGTCGATATCGAGCTTTATGACGCGATCCAGCGGCTGCGGTTCGAGCATCCGGAAGTGAAGGTCGTCGTGCTGCGGTCGGCCAAGGACCGGGTGTTCTGCGCCGGCGCCAATATCCGCATGCTGGCGGGCGCGGCCCATGCCCATAAGGTGAATTTCTGCAAATTCACCAACGAGACACGGAATTACATGGAAGAGGCCAGCGCCGAGTCCGGCCAGAAATATCTGGCGGCGGTGACGGGTGCCTGCGCCGGTGGCGGCTATGAGCTGGCCCTTGCGACCGACCATATCATCCTGACCGACGACGGCTCCTCCGCCGTCTCTCTGCCGGAAGCGCCGCTGCTGGCCGTGCTGCCGGGTACCGGCGGCCTGACCCGCGTCACCGACAAGCGCAAGGTCCGGCGGGACCGCGCGGATGTGTTCTGCGCCATCGAGGAAGGCATCAAGGGCAAGCGCGCCGCGGACTGGGATCTGGTCGATGAGCTGGCCCCGAACTCGAAGTTCGACGAGGTGGTCGCGGCCCGTGTCGCCACGATGGCGGAAGGCTCCGATCGGCCGTCCGATGCCAGGGGTATCGCTTTTCCGCCGATCGAGCGGAAGATCGAGGGCGATCTGATGCAATACGATCTGGTCACGGTCGAGATCGACCGGGACGAGCGGAACGCCACCATCACCCTCACCGGACCGGAACAGGATGTGCCGGCCGATACCGACGCCCTGGCCGCGCTCGGCGCCGATTACTGGATGCTGAAGCTATGCCGTGAGCTGGATGACGCGATCCTGCATCTGCGGATCAACGAGCTGGAAATCGGCACGCTCATTCTGAAAACCGCAGGCGACGGCGCGAAGGTGCTGGCGCACGATGCTTTTATTGCTGCCAACCGCGGCAACTGGCTGGCCCGCGAGATCTCGCTTTACTGGAAACGTGTGATGAAGCGGATCGACGTGACCTCGCGCTCGCTTGTGGCGTTGGTCGAGCCGGGAAGCTGCTTTGCCGGATCGCTGGCCGAGCTGCTGTTCGCCGCCGACCGCAGCTACATGCTGGAAGGCCAGCTTGACGGCGATAACCGTCCGCCGGCCGAAATCGCGCTTGGCCCGGCCAATTTCGGCCCGTTCCCGATGAGCAACGATCTGACCCGGCTCGAGACCCGGTTCCTCGGCGCGCCGGAGGCGGTGACGAAAGCGGAAGGCTCGATCGGCGAGAGTCTGGATGCGGAACGGGCGGATGAGCTTGGCCTCGTCACCTTCATCTTCGACGATATCGACTGGGAGGACGAGGTCCGGATGTTCCTCGAGGAACGCTCCAGCTTCTCCCCCGATGCGCTCACCGGCATGGAGGCGAACCTGCGTTTCGCCG